>JBOHKF010000142.1:0-8543 GCA_050729015.1 Rhizomicrobium sp.
TTGAGATCGGCGCCGCCGCCGAACCAGCTTTCGGTGGTGACGATCATCCGGCTGTTCATATGAGCGGCCGGCACATGCGGATTTTTCATATGGGCGATTACGCTGATACCCGCGGCCCAAAACCGGGGATCCTGGGCCGCGCCTTTCACCTGTTTCGCGAATTCTTGGGAAAGGCAGCCATGTACGGTCGAGACATGGACTCCTACTTTCTCGAACAGCCGGCCTCGCATCATGCCCATCAGGCCGCCGCCCTTGGTGTCGCCATCCGCCGGCCGATCCCATTGGGTGCGCTCAAAGCGTCCCGCTTGACCTGCATAGAGGCCGCCATCGGCCCACTCCTCCAGCGATTCAAAAGCCGTAATCAGACGCTGAGCCAGATTTTCGAACCAGGCGCGGGCAAGCGCTTTGCGGGCCTCGACATCGTCCATGAGGGCAGTGGTTCTAGCACGCGGATAAAGGCTGGCAAGGGACGCGCCGAGGCGCCCTCTTGCCGAGCGGCTCGATCGGGGTCCGAAGCAAGCAAGTTGCCGGTCAGTTTCGTGCGTGTGCCGGCGTTTCGCGGATCAGTTCTGCAAAACGCACGGTGAACATCTCCTCGCCCTTGCCGTTGTGAATCAGGAATTGGCACGCCAGGGGGTCCTGGCCGTCGCGCAGCATCTCTGCGGCGATATCGGGAATCGCGCGGCAGGCCTCCACGAACGCTTCTTCCGGGCCTTCGCACCAGACCGCGAAATCGGCCGGCTCCAACCCTGAAGGCGTCTGAAGATGGAAATAGAAGTCACGCAGCTTGCGCGGGTCCTTCATGACTTTGCGAAAATACGGCTTGTTCGATGAACTCCACATGAATGTCTCCGACCGACGGGGTTCAGGCATCGCGCGAATTGGACAACCCGCAGCCACCGGCGAAATCCGTAACGATTACGCAAAGAGAGCCAAGCGGATGTCATAAACCAACCGGGAAGTAATTTTTCCGGTGGATGGAGGGCGAGAAGATTCGTCAACAAATAACCTATTAACATTTGATCCCGACCCAGTTCCCCGCTTCCGCTCCGAACCTTGCGGGGGCATGATCGTTATAGGGAAGAAGCAGCGGTGGGGCGGCCCATGGCCGAGATAGTTGCGTATCCAGTTGCCTATGGGCAGCGGCATGTCGTTCTGGTCGTTGCAAGCCACGCCGCGTCGCGTCTGGCGTTCTGCGGTCATCTCAGGCGTCGCGGCTTCCACGCCGTGAGCGTGGAAGACACCGATGCCGCCATCCGGGCCATCGGCGTCGGCGCAGCGTTCGATCTGGTGCTGAGCAGCGCCGCAGAAGGTCCAAGGCTGGCCCGCTGGATCATGGACAACCGCCCTGACCTGCCCTTGGTCCTGATGATCGATGCGCGCCATCCCCGAGCGGAACTGTGCGGCGCGGGGCTTCTGCGGCCAGCTTGCAGCTTGGATCAGGTGGCCGGCAAGATTGACGACACCCTCCGCAGCAATCGTGCCCGGCCAGTCCGTATACGCACGCGCAAGGCGACGCGCGCGGTCCTGATGCCGTTCGGCGGGCGCTGAGTTCGGCCTCGCGTCCGACACCTTCGCCGGCGGGGAACGAGCTTCGATTTTTACGGCGTTACTGGCGGCTGCATGGCGCGCGCGCCCCGCACAAATGACAAAGTTTGGAGCAAAAGAGATGATAATCTCTTCGATAGGCTAGGCACGCAAACCTGAAAAGCGGGGGAAACGATGAGCGAGATGGAAGAAAAGGCAGTCAGCCGCCGGTCGCTGCTCAAAATGATCGGCACGGTGGCGGGTTCGACCGCCATGTACAATGCCATGACGGGTTTGGGGCTGGCAGCGGAGTCCGGATACAAGGGGCCGCCCAAGCTGGGCAATACCCGGCCGGGGACTTCGGTGTTGATCTTGGGTGCAGGCGTCGCGGGCATGGTGGCGGCGATGGAGTTGCGCGACGCCGGCTACAAAGTCACGATCCTGGAATACAACAACCGGCCGGGCGGGCGAAACTGGTCGCTCTATGGCGGCGACACCTACACCGAATTGGGCGGCGCGGTTCAGCATGTCCGCTTCTCTCCCGGACAATATTTCAATCCAGGGCCGTGGCGACTCCCCTATCATCACCAAGGGATTCTCCATTATTGCAGCCGGCTCAACGTCGCCCTCGAGCCCTTCACCCAAGTGAACTACAACGCCTGGGTCCACAACACCCAAGCTTACGGTGGGAAACCGAAGCGCTTCCGCGAAGTCATGGCCGACTTCCAGGGACACGTCGCGGAGCTGCTTGGAAAATGCATGCAGCAAAGCGCACTCGACAAGCAGGTCACCAAGGAAGATCGCGAAATGCTGCTCGAAGCCTTGCGGGCCTGGGGCGCGCTCGACGCCAACATGCAATATGTCAAAGGCCGGGCCTCGGCACGGCTGCGCGGCGCGCTGGTGGACGAGGGCGGCGGACTCAATTCGCTACCCGTCTATGCCGATCCCGACTCCTTGTCGCTGGTTTTGAACTCGGGCATGTGGCGGGCGCTGGGCCGCGGTCAGAATTACGAATCGCAGACACCCATCTTCCAGCCCAAGGGCGGCATGGGTCAGATCGGCAAGGCCTTTGGGCGGGAGCTGGGAAAACTCATTCAATACAATTGCAAAGTCACCGACATCCATCAGGACGATCGGAGTGTCACCGCGACCTATGTGGATTCGCAAAAGGGTGGGGCGCCGCGCCAGGCCACCGCCGAATGGTGCGTCTGCACCATTCCCGCGTCCATACTGTCGCAAATTCCCATGAACGTGTCGGGCAAGATGCGGGCAGCCATCGATCAGCTTCCCTACAGCGCCGCCCTGAAGGTGGGGCTGCAGATGAGGCGGCGCTTCTGGGAACAGGATGAGCAGATCTATGGCGGCATGAGTTATACCGACCAGCCGAACACCCAGATCGGCTATCCGATGTGGGATTATTTCTCCAAGGGGAAGGGCGTGCTGTTGGGCTCCTATGTGTTCGACAAGGAAGCCTTTCTGGCGGCCGCCAAGGAACCGGAAGAGCGGATCAAGGACGCGCTGGATTATGGCGAGAGGATCCATCCGGGCCGCTACAAGAAGGAGTTCGAAACAGGTGTGGCCGTCGCTTGGCACCGCGTACCCTGGACGCTCGGTTGCGGCGGGCGCTGGACGGAGGAAGGCCGGGCGCAGCATTACAACGATCTTTGCGCGCTGGATGGCCGCATCGTGCTGGCGGGCGAGCACGCCTCCCGATTGCCGGAGTGGCAGGAAGGATCTGTGCTTTCGGCCACCGATGCCATCACCCGCCTGCATCGGCGGGTGATGAGTGCCTCGTGAAGGCTTAACGGCGCGTAATCCGGCGCCTGCCGGGCCGTGCTATGTTTCTCTCGGCAGTTGAGAGGGAAAAAAATCATGCGGGCGATGGTTCCGGTCCTGGTCGCGGGCCTCCTGCCGCTGGCACCCATTGCCACCCTGGGCGAGGACATCACCTGCAACAACGGGATCGTCGGCGTCGCGCTTCATCTCGATAGTGTACAAGGCACAATCGTCATGGAAGGGGTGACCTATCATGTGAAATTGACGGACCCTAAGATCGCTTTCAGTACCATCGACCTCGCGGGCGACAAGATTGACTATCTGCTCGATCGCTCTCGCAGCCGTTTGACCGAGACCGATCATGATCGCCTGCCGGACGGAAGCTTTAAGACCATCTCTCTCGCCTTCGATTGTTCCAAGAGCGGCGGGTGACGGAAGGTTCGCACAACCGGTCGCGCGCGCATTGGGACTCGCGCTATCGCACGGACGAGACCAGGCTGAGTTGGTTCGAGGAGACTCCCCGGCGCTCCCTGGAGATGGTTGAAGCCGCCGCGCCCCATCGAGGCGCCGCCATCATAGATGTGGGCGGCGGCGCCTCGCGCCTTGTGGACGCTCTGCTGGACAGAGGCTACTCCGATCTCACCGTGCTGGACGTCTCGCAAGCGGCTCTTTCGCTGGCGCGTGACCGGCTCGAATTGCGCGCGGCATCCCCGGTTTCATTGCTTGCCGCCGATGTCACGCGATGGGTGCCCGACCGGCGGTGGGACGTGTGGCACGACCGCGCGTTGTTTCATTTCCTGGTCGAAGAGGATGCACAAAAGGCCTATCTGGCGGCCTTGATGCATGCCACGGTGCCGGGCGCTCATGCCATCATTGCGAGCTTCGCTCCCTCCGGGCCCGAACGCTGCAGTGGTCTTCCCGTCAGACGCTACGACGGTCGGTCGTTGGCAAAGCGGCTGGGCCGACGGTTCGCCCTCGAGCATCAAGCGCTGGAAACCCACCGCACGCCGGCCGGCAAGCGCCAGGATTTTCTCTACGCAGTGTTCGTGAGACGCTAACCGCTGGCGTCCAATTGCCGCGCCCCCGGGCGCGCGCGTTCGCGCTCGACCGTTCCGGGATTGCGACGAAAAGATTTGCGAAAGAGGTTCGCGAATTCTCTCTTTTCATGGCCACAGTGCGGCGGAAAAAAGATATTCGCCGGGGGCTTGATCCGAAGCGGCACCAAGGCAATTTCTCGGACGTTCGATTCTAGCAATCCCGTGAGAGGGGCCGCCTGCCAATGCCGATTCGCGATCTCGAAGCCGTCGCAAACCTCCCTCCACGGCAGTTAGCGCCGATGCGGGCGCAACCCCTGGTGCCCTGGACCCCCTTGCGGCTTTTGACCGCCGGCTGGGTGTGGCTGATCGCCGAGACCGAACGTGTTCCGGAAGCTCTTCCGGCAAGGGAAACCATGCCGCGGCAATAATTCCTTTCCTCCCGGTTCCGCGCGTTGCAACCGGCTTGCGCCGGGAACGTCGGGGATTTTTCGTGCATTTCCGTATCGATCATCGGTCGAGGAGAGTTCATGCACGCGCGGAACGCCGTCGTGCGAAGCTTTGGCTTCGCCTTTGTCATTGGCCTCGGCGGATGCACCACCATCCGCGCCACTTCGCCCACTCGCAGCGCCCAGGAAATGCTGATGATCACCACCGCCGCCGACCGTGCGGCGGCGGCGCTGGCGGCGGAGATACCTGCCGATCTTGCCGCCTATGTCGACCCGTCCGGCTTCGCCGCCGAGGACAAGGCTTACGCCCTGGCGACGATCGAAAACGCCCTGCTCAAGCGCGGCATCCGTCTGGTGTCCGACCGGCAAAAGGCCCAGGCGGTGATCGCCCCCCGGGCGGGCGTTCTGTCCACGGACGAGAAGCAGAGTTTCATCGGGATTCCCGCTTTGCCGGCGCCCACGCCCGCGTCCGGCGCGGTGGTCGCGCTTCCCAGCCTTTCGCTCTATCGGGAAAATGTGGTCAACGGCATCGCCAAATTCGCGGCGACGGTCTACGACCCAAGGACCGGCCGGCTGATCGTCTCCACGGACCCTGCCTTCGGCTTCTCCCACTCCACCGAGGGCGTGGTTTTGTTCCTGATCAGTTGGCGCCGGAACGACAGCGATATCGATCTTTCCGCGCGCCGGCCCAAGACCACGCCAAAATAGGCCGGCCGGCGCCGCATTCCGCGAAGAACGCAATCGTGGTACCAGATGGTGGAACGGCGCGCACGATTGAAATATCCCGCCGGATCTTGACGAGCCTCGGCCCTTTCGATTGGGTTCTGTCAATCCGCAATCGGCGCCAATGGAACCCAAGGCGGAACCAGAGCGAACCTCACTCCCTCTCGAAGCGTTATTATGGAAGCGACCGAGGAGGTTGTTTATGGCTTATTCGAGTCATTATGATCGCGATCTCGACATCGTTCGCGCCGAGCGGCTCAGTCGCGCCCGCAGAGCATCGCGCGCCGTCGGGGTTGCTTACCCCAACGCCATCTGGTCCGATCTGATCGAAATCGAGTTCAGCAATTTCGGACGCAATCCCCATTATCCGCGCGGTTGGTACATGGCGCCGGCGATGCTGATGCTCCTGCTGCTCGCTCCCTTGGCAATATGAAAGGTCAGAACAGTTCCATAACTGCCCGGTGTGCCTGGTCGATGGCGACGTCGGTATAGGCCCCCATCCCGGAATCCGAATTGGCGATGACGATGCGGCCGAAGGGTTGGCGCGCCGCCAAATTGGGGGTGTGGGTATTGTCGGGCCCGTCGATCAGCGAATTATACTCCGGCGCATAACCGTGCGGCCAGCGATTGACTGCGATGCCCGCAATGTCGCGCGCCGGCTCGAAGCCCCCGGCGCTCAAGGTGCGCGCCAGTTGCCCGCGGATTTCGCGCTCGAACGTCGCGAAGGGGGTCGCCAGGAGTTCGGCGCGACCCGCCTTATGCTGTTCGCGCTCGGGCAGGCCCGGCTTTGCCGGCGTGCGCAGCATGTGGATCAGCATCGGGTCGCCGGGGTTGCGGGTGCTTCGATACGTCCCGATATTGACCGGTTCATTGAGTTCGAAGGCCGAGTGATAGCCGCCGGGGGCCGTCACCGACCGAATGCCGAGTCGCTTGAACGCTTCCCAGTTGCGCAGCGCCACGCTGGTATAAACCAGCGGCGTCTTGATGAGCTTGTGCAGCGCCTGTTTCTGCTCTGCCGGCAACTCGGGGCAAAGATAGGGAATCATCATGTTCCAGCCGGCGAGTACGCACCCCTCGGCGCGGACCCGCATCACAGGGCCTGCGCCCGAGGCGCGAGTATAGGCGACCTCCACGGCCTTTCCGGCGTTGCGGACCCTTACGGCAATCCGGTTGAGCCGGATGCGTACCGGTCCTTCCGGCGCATCGAGTTTTGCGTAATCGGCTTGGGCGGTGACGATGTCGCGAGCGTCATGGCCGTCGAGAGCGCCGGGAACAAGGCGCCGCACCAAAAGCCGCGCGATCGAGGCATTGCCATCGGGAAAATGGAACCGGTATGAGCCGCCGGCCTGGGCATATCCGGCCGGCGTGTAGCCCATGCGATCGGTGGCCCCGGGCGCGAGCTTCAGCCCCTGGAAACCGGAAAGTCCGACGCCCCAGCAATCCAGCGCCGAAACCGCGTCGATGCCGCAGCCCCAAAGATCGTCGGTCCGGTGGCGATAGAAGGGAACGACACCGGCATGGGCGCCAATCAGCTTAACCAGGAAGTCCTGGTAGGAAAGGCGCGACAGCCGATCCTTTTTTGCATGCGATGAAAGGCCCGGCAGAGGGTCATCGAGCGAGGTCTCGATTCTGAGAATCGCGGCGCTGGTTTCTGCGTTCAGGGGGGCATGGCGCAAGAAATCCATCCAGCTTGACCGGTCCTTGGGCGCGCCGACCACAAGCCGGTCGGCGCCGAAGGTTTCGCGGTCGAAGAAGGTCGAAGGTTCGAGCCCGGCATAAATGGAATCGTCGTCGCAAGCCTTGGCCAGCGCCGGCGGGTCCACGCTCAACGTCTTCAAGAGGCCGTCGGCGACAGGGCTATAGGGATAGGGACTGTCAATTTCCAGGGTGCCGCCATTGATCAGCAGCATGCGGCCCGCGACCTGGAATTCGTTGCGCTTGGCGTGGCCGCCAAAGTCATCGTGATTGTCCAGAATCAGGACCCGCGCTTTGGGTCGCGCCTGCCGATAGAAATAGGCGGCTGCGAGGCCCGAAATCCCGCCTCCGACCACCACCAGGTCGAACTCTTCGCCGCTGTCCTGAAGAGCGGTTGCCCCATTCCAGAAATCGCCGTCGCGCAGTTCGTGGGCCGCCTCGAAGGAGCCGGGGTGGCTTCCGCGCATCCCGAGCCGGGTGGGCGGATAATAACCCCGTGCGTTCTGGGCTTCAGCCTCTGCCGCCATGGCCAGTTCGGGCGCAAGCCCGGCGGTGAGCGTGGTGATGGCCGCCCCTTGCAGGAAATCGCGCCTGGCAATCGG
This sequence comes from Rhizomicrobium sp., assembly GCA_050729015.1. Taxonomy (GTDB): domain Bacteria; phylum Pseudomonadota; class Alphaproteobacteria; order Micropepsales; family Micropepsaceae; genus Rhizomicrobium. The sequence goes on from JBOHKF010000142.1 coordinate 7,807, forward strand.
CCGGGTGACACCAAGATCCTTGTCGGCGCTGCTCATCAGATGACGGGTTCCGGCCGCGCGCCCACGGGAAGGGGGCGGGCATTTTCCCAGACCGCCACCACTGCGCAGGCAAGCCCATTGCCGATCACATTGGTGGCGCTTCGTCCCATGTCCATCAGGTGATCCACTGCCAGGACCAGGAACAAGCCTTGTTCGGGCAGGTGAAAGTAGGGAAGGGTGGCGGCGACCACCACCAGCGAGGCGCGGGGCACGCCCGCGATCCCCTTCGACGTCACCATCAGCATCAACAGCATCAGGATCTGCTGGCTCAAGGGTACCGCGATGCCGTAGGCCTGGGCGATGAACATGGCGGCGAAGGTGCAGTACATGGCCGAGCCCACCAGGTTGAAGGAATAGCCCAGCGGCAGGACGAAGCTCACGATTTTGGGGGGGAAGCCCATGGCCTCCAGCGACTCCAGGAGTAGCGGGAAGGCGGCCTCGGAGGTCGAAGTGGAAAACGCAATCAGGGCCGGGGAGCGGATGGCCTCGAGCAGCGGCGCCATCCGGCCCCGCAGTACCATCGCCGCCACCGCGATCATGGCCGCCACCAGAATCGCCAGCGAAAGATAGAAATCACCCACCAGCTTCGCATAAGTCACCACGATGCCGATGCCCTGGAGCGTCACCGCGCTCGCGATGGCGGTAAAAATCGCCACCGGCGCGAACATCATCACATAGGTGGTGATCTTGAGGATCAC
>JBOHKF010000143.1:0-2950 GCA_050729015.1 Rhizomicrobium sp.
GGCTATCACATGCTGTTGCGCGATCTCGAAGGGCCAAGAGTGCAGGACGATGTGGCCCGGTGGGTGCTGGACCACTCCGGCGCCCCCACCCTGACGGCCACGGCGAGCAGAAACGAGGGTTAGGTAACCAGGGCGGGAAACTCCCGGAACTTTCGCGAAACGATCGCCATCTCCGGCCGTTGTATTCTGGCAACGAGCTTTGGAGGAATGAATGGCCGAGAAAAACAAGACGCACGATTTGCGTGATGAGGGGCCGCCGCCCACGAGCGTCACCAATACGCAATCGCGGATGGCGGGGGGCGCCGACAACCCCAATGTCGCTCCCAAGGATGACACGCCCTTGTCGCGGCCGGAAGTACACGACCGCAAGCCGACCGGGGAGGTCGTCAAAGGCAGTTAGTCACGGTTCGCGGCCCGACAGCGCGTATTTCAGCCGCGCTTCCTGGATCTGACTTTCTTGCTCGGGGCAGGTTCCGGCGGCTGGGCAGCGTCGCGCGCCAGCCGCAAGGCTTTGAGCCGCGCCGTTTTGGCATCGAAGGTGGCACGTTCCTTGGCGATCTCCGCCCAGACCAGCTTGTCGCGAAGCTCGGAGGCGGTGAAAGGCGGCTTGGGGTCTGGCATGCATCACTCTAGCACGGCAGCGGCGCCTAAGGAACCTGGTTGCCAAGCCCCTTCCCCCGCCGGATAAAGAGCCATGGGACGAGTGGGCCGGGCTGTCAACATCGCGGATTTGCGTGGCCTTGCGGGTGCCCGGCTTCCCGCGGTGGTGTTCGATTATTTGGACGGTGCGGCCGGGGACGAAGCCACTCTCGAGGACAATCGCAAGGCTTTTTCGCGCTGGACCTTCCGTCCCCGCCATGGGGTCGAGCTGAAGACCCTGGATCTTGGCGCGACGGTCATGGGCGTGAAGCTCGATTGGCCCGTGCTTCTGGCTCCTATCGGCTATAGCGCCCTGATGCATCCCGATGGCGAGGCCGGTGTTGCGCGCGCCGCCGGGCGCGCCGGCATTGGTGCCATTCTGTCAACCATCTCCGGCGCGCGCATCGAGGACTTCGCGGCCACCGGCACGCCCGCCTTCATGCAGATTTATCTGCTCGCGGGCCGCAAGGCCGGGGAGGCCACATTGGACCGCGCCCAGATGGCCGGGGTGAAGGGACTCTTCCTCACCATCGACACCCCGGTCGCCGGCCTTCGCGAGCGAGACTTCAGGAACGGCATGAACGAATTGATGGGACGCAATTTCCTCGCCAAGCTGCCCTATGTCTGGGACCTCTTCGCCCATCCCCGGTGGTTGGCCGCTTATCTGGCGGGGGCGCGCATGCGAGAGCTCGCCAATGTCGTGACCGAAGAAGGCCCGTTGCCGCTTACCGATGTGGCCAAGACGCTGTCGCATTCGGTGGTGACCTGGGACGACCTCGCCTGGATCCGCAAGGCATGGAAGAGGCCGATTGCCGTCAAAGGCGTGCTGACGGCCGAAGACGCGCGCCGCGCCATGGACGGCGGCGCGCAAGCCGTCGTCGTGTCCAATCATGGGGGGCGCCAACTGGATGGCGTCGCCGCCAGCCTCGATGCGCTTCCCGAGGTCGCAGCCGCCGTAGGGGAGCATTGCCAGGTGCTGATGGATGGCGGCATCCGCCGCGGCAGCGATATCGTGAAGGCGCTGGCGCTTGGAGCGCGGGCGGTGCTTGTGGGGCGCGCCTATGCCTATGGCCTGGCGGCGGGCGGCGAATTCGGGGTGGACAGGGCGCTCGGCATCCTGCGGGCGGACGTTGTCCGTACCATGACGCTTTTGGGCTGCGGCTCGCTTAAGGCGTTGAATCCCGCCTTCCTCCAGCGGCGCTAGAAGCACGCACGCCGGTCAGTGCTTGCGGTGTTGCTCCAAGGCTGCGGATGCCGCGGCCAACAACTCGGAGGGCTGGCAAGGCTTCTCGATGAAGACGCTGTCCTTCACCAGGCGCCCTTCCAGGAGACGGTTGCCCGAGCAATAGATCACCGCGACATCGGCATTGGCAGAACGGAACCGTTCCGCCACGTCCCACCCGGTGATCGGCCCCAGGAGGCGGATGTCGGTAATGAGAAGGTCACCGCCGCCACCGCGGTTCAAATAAGCGAGCGCGGCTTCGCCCGAGCTCAGTTCCACGATGATCCATCCCAAGCCCAGAAGCGACTCCGCCATCTCCATCCGGATCAGGAATTCGTCTTCCACGATCACCGCTACAGGAGACGCTCGCAAGACTTTCTCCAACGCCTGGTACGCTATTGCTCAACCGCCGGAGCAAAGCTTGTTTCCATTGGAACTCCTTCTTCCTTGCCGCCTTATCTCAGGGGGCCGGTTTCAGGCATGTGCTCGTCCAGGAGCGTGCGGGTGACTTCAAAAGTAGCGATTTCCGAAATTGGACACGCGCCGACTCCGCCCGCGCAGGCGCGGTTTTTCCGCGCTCTGGTGGAAGCCCTTCCGGTGGCCATCTACGCCGCGGATGCCCAGGGCCGGATCACCTTTTACAATGAAGCCGCAGCCCGATTGTGGGGCCGGCGTCCAAGACTTGGCGAAGATTGGTGGTGCGGGTCGTGGCGCCTTTATCGGCCTGACGGCACGCCTATGGCGCACAGCGAATGCCCCCTGGCGACCACGCTCAAGTGCGGCAAGCCGGTTCGCGGTATGGAAGCCGTCGCCGAGCGGCCGGACGGCACCCGCTTCCCGTTCATCGCCTATCCGTCGCCGATCGACGATGATGCCGGAAAGATGATCGGCGCGGTCAACATGCTGATCGACATCTCCCTGCGCAAGCAGAATGAAGGAGCCACGCAGCGTCTGGCGGCAATCGTGGAGTCATCCGATGATGCCATTGTCAGCAAGAATCTCGACGGCATCATTCAAACCTGGACTCGGGCGGCGGAACGAATGTTCGGCTACCGGCCGGAAGAGATTGTCGGCCGCTCCATTCTCACA
>JBOHKF010000144.1:0-2547 GCA_050729015.1 Rhizomicrobium sp.
GGTAATTGCCGGTGCCGAAATGGACATAGGTGTGCAACTGGCCTTGTTCACGGCGCACAACCAGGCTGATCTTGGCATGGGTCTTGAGGGCGATGAAGCCATAGACCACCTGCACGCCGGCCCGCTCCAGGTCGCGGGCCCATTTGATGTTGGCGGCCTCGTCGAAGCGGGCCTTCAGCTCCACCAGGGCGGTGACCGATTTGCCCCCCTCCGCCGCCTCGATCAGGGCCGAGACGATGGGGCTGTCGGAACTGGTGCGGTAGAGCGTCTGCTTGATCGCCACCACCTCGGGATCGGCGGCGGCCTGGCGCAGGAACTGCACCACCGTGTCGAAGCTTTCGAAGGGATGATGGACGATGAGGTCCTTTTCGCGGATCGCGGCGAAACAGTCGCCGCCATGATCGCGGATCCGTTCGGGAAAGCGGGCATTGTACGGCTTGAACTGCAAATCCGGGCGTTCGGCAACGATCAGCTTAGAAAGGTCGGACAGGCCCATCAGATTCTCGACGATCACGATTTCGGATTCGTCGAGGTCGAGATGGCCGGCGATGAACAGGCGCAACCCTGCCGGCATGGATTTCGAGCATTTCATGTGGATCACGCTACCCCGGCGGCGACGCTTCAAGAGCGATTCGAACAGCAGCACCAGATCTTCCGCCTCTTCCTCCACTTCGACATCGCTGTCGCGCAGGATGCGGAACATGCCCCAGCCCGAGACCCCATGCCCGGGAAAGAGCTTGTCGAAATAAAGGGCGATCACCTGTTCCAGCGGAATGAAGCGGGCAAGCCTTTTGTCGGCGTCCGGCAGGCGCACGAACCGCCGCAGTTGGGGTGGTACGGGAATCAGGGCGGAAAGATTCCTCGCGTCGCGGCGGTTGGTAAGCGAAAGCGCGATGGTGAATCCCAGATTGGGAATGAAGGGAAAGGGATGGGCGGGGTCGATGGCAAGGGGCGTGAGAACCGGAAAAATCTGGTCGGTGAATTGCGCCTCCAGAAAAGCACAGTCGCCCGCCGTGAGCTCATCGCCGCCAAGGACAAAAACGCTTTCCCCGCGCAATTCCCCTTCGAGCCCGGCCCACACGGCTTGCTGACCGGCGATCAATTCGCGCGCCCCTTCGTCCACCTTCTGAAGCTGCTCGGCAGGCGAGAGTCCGTCGGCGGACGGCGTGGTGATGCAGGCCCGGACCATCCCCATCAGCCCGGCAACCCGCACCATGTAGAATTCATCCAGATTCGACGCGGAGATGGAAAGGAACCTCAGGCGCTCGAACAAGGGATGGCGCCGATTCCTTGCCTCCTCGATCACCCGGCGGTTGAAGGCGAGCCAGGAAAGTTCCCGGTTGACGAAACGCTGCGGCGAAGCCGGGTCCAAGGTAACGTTGCTGCCCTGATGCGCCAGTGCCACCACGTCAAGGGTGCCGAGCGGATTGTCGAGCGCTGCCTCCAGTGGAGCATCATTGGCCGGCGATGGATGGTGCATGAGCGGAGCTTAGGAGAAATGGGTGTACATGTCATGACGAGAGCCGCTCTTGTGCCATAAGCTCCTTGATTAACTGGAGATTTACCGGCTTGTGGCGGCTCAACGCCTCGCCATCGGCGCGGGCGATAAAGTTCCGAATGGCCGCCGGCGAGCGTTCCAACCGGCGCACCAGTTGGATGATCGCCGCTTGCGGCACCGTGAGCTGGCGGTCGGCAAACAGTTTGACGGCCAGGGCCATCAAAAGCCCCTCGTCGGCCTCGCCCAGGCCAAGCGCGAGAAGCGCGCGAAATCGCGATCCCAGGTCGGGAAGTCGGCTTGGCCAGGTACGCGGGTCTCGCCGGCCGGTGAGAAGCAGCGGCGCCCCCCTCTCCAAAATCGCGAACAGAAATGCCTCATGGCCGCCGGCCGCGTCGCAGTCGCACTCTTCCACTACGACCGGACCTTCCGGAATGGCCCGCAGGTCTCTTGCCGCCATGACCAAGGCGCCGGCGCGCGCCGCCCAGATGTGCGCCAGATGCGTCTTGCCCGACGCGGCCGGGCCCCACAGCACTGCGGCCGGCGCCGGCCAGTCCGGCCACGCGTCGAGAAAGGCGAGCACGCGCGCATTCGCGGGCGCCACGATGAAGTCCTCGCGCGCCATGCGGGTTACGGGTTCAAGCGGCAAAATCAGTTGGGGGGCCATTTCGTCTGTCAGGCCGTACGGCCCCCGAACGGCAAGGCCTTGAGAAAGAGCTGCGCATAGGCGGCCGCGGAGAGCAGCGCAAACATCGCGACCGCATACCCTCCGGCGGCAAGCAGACGCGGTGCCTGGCTGTCAAATGCCAGAAGCAGGAGAAGGACGCCCACATAGACCAGTTGGACGGCGGTGGCGGCCTTTCCGAGAGCGAGCGGAGCGATCTTAAGGGAAAGACTCAAAAACCTGGTCAGCAGCGCCCCCAGTCCGATGATCGCGTCACGGACGATCACCAGCACAACCAGCCAAAGCGCCACCGCGCCGATCCGCAACAGCGCCAGGAAACACAGCAGGATCAGCAATTTGTCGGCGATGGGGTCGAGCCAGGCGCCGA
>JBOHKF010000145.1:0-1570 GCA_050729015.1 Rhizomicrobium sp.
GAGCAGTTTGTTGCGGGCCCGGCCGGTCCTGCCCATGCGCGAGGATTGCCCGGCCGCCAGCACGATTGCGCCGATTCGGGGCAGGTGAGGCGAGGACGCCTTCATCTCGCGTGGATGAAGCCTCTCAGCCGTATCGGCCAGAAGGCCACCTACCCCCATGGCTGCGATTTCCTTCCGACCCGCTTCGAGACCGGCCAGGACACGCCAGAGTACAAAGTCGAAGCCATTAAGCTTGGGGGATCGGGCGCAGCCGGGAAGTCCCACCACGACATGGTCCCCAAGCCTGCCCATCATCAGAAGATTGCCCGGGTCCACGGGCATCCCCAAGGCCGTCACAAGCCCTCCCGCCTCCAGGAGTGCGGCGGGAAGAACGTCGCGTCGGTCGGCGATGGCGCTGGCGCCCATGAGAAAGATGGCATCGGCACCGGCGTCCACCGCTTCGCGGATGGCTTCGGCAACCGCTTCAATTCCGTGCGCCACCCGTCGCTCGAAAGCGACAGAAGAGCCCAATGGATTCAAGCGTGTGTCCAGCGCCTGGCGGGTCTTGGCGAGAAGCGCCTGCTTCATGCCGGGAAGAACGGTGGAGATGAGGGCTGCGCGCTGCGGCCGGAATGGCGCCACCCGGGTCACGGGACCTTGGGCAAGGCAGGATTCGATGCGGCAGATGGTCGTCTCGGGGGCCGCGAAGGGGATGATTTTGATGGTAGCCAACATCTGGCCCGCTGCAACCTTGGCGAAGGAGGGCAGCGAGGCGAGCGTGACGGCTTCATCCAGGCGATTGGCCGCGCCGATCCTTTCTGCATCTATGACCAGGACGCCGGCGGACTCGGCATAGAGATTGGCCCGCCCGGTGAAGGCCGCGCCCACCCGCACGCCATGGCCCGCTGCGGCGCGGGCGATGCGCGCCGCCGCCTCGTCCTCGGCCACATCGCCGCGTTCCAGGCGGGCTGCGGTGAGTTCGAAGATTCCGGCTTCCTGCAACTGGGCAACATCGGCCAAGGAGAGAACCCGGCCCTTTCGGAAGGAAAGTCCGGCCTGCCGGACGCCGTGAGCCAGGATTGCGCCTGCCGCCTGGGCCACGGGAAGACGTCCAAACCACATGGGCTCAATCTAGAGGGTTCATGTCCTCACCGCCATGCGCGGCAGGTGCATGCGAGCTCTCAAGCCGCCCTGGGGCCGGTTTTCCAGCAGGATGGCGCCGCCGTGTCCCTCGGCGATGGCCTTGGCCAAAGTCAGGCCCAGGCCGGTGCCGCCGGTGGCGGCGTTGCGCGAGCTTTCCAGGCGCACGAAAGGCTCGAAAACGCGGGCGCGCTCGTCCTCGGGTATCCCCGGACCCTCGTCTTCGATCACGATGTCGTAACCGTCGCTGTCGGTGGAAATTTTCACTTCCGCCTTGTTGCCATAGGCCACCGCGTTCTCGACCAGGTTGCGCACCGCGCGGCGGATTTCGTTGGGGCGGCAGGAGATCGGCGCCGGCCGATGTGTATGCCAGCTTACCGGCTCGCCGATCTCGTCGAGATCGGTGCAGAGGCTTTCGACCAGCGCGGAAAGATCGACACTGCGCTTGGCC
>JBOHKF010000146.1:0-2068 GCA_050729015.1 Rhizomicrobium sp.
TTCATATACTTATGTGCGGTCTGCCTGGGAATTTTTGGGACTTCCGTCCCGCCGGTAATGGCCGCCGGCCCATCGGCGACCGTCCTGGTTTATCCCGCCAGCTATTTTACCGGCGTCGAACTCAATACCGCCTATGACATGGTCACCAGGCTCCCCGGTTTCGTCTTCAGCGATACCGACACCTCCAAGCGCGGGTTCGCCGGTTCGCTTGGCAATGTGTTCGTGGATGGCACGCCGCCCGCGGCGAAGACAGATATTCTGAGCGACATTCTGGCGCGCATTCCCGCCGCCCAGGTGGAGCGCATCGAAGTCATCCGCGGCGGCGCCCCGCGCATCGACATGCAAGGCCTGAGCGTGGTCGCGAATGTGGTTCTCAAGCATGCCGATCACACTCATGTAATCGCCACGGTTCTCGACACCGTCTATGGCGACGGCCACCAGGGGCCCGGCGCCAGCGTCGAGTTCAACCGGCAGCGCGGCAAGAACAGCTACGATCTCACCCTCACCCGCATCAACACGCTTGAGGACGATTCCGCCGGCAACGGCATCGGAATCATCGCCTTTCCCGACGGACGCAAGGTGATTGACGGCTCCCATCGCCGGGGTGCGGAGAAGGCGGGCTATGGGCTCAACGGCTCGCTTTCCCGCCCGCTGGCGCAAGGCAGCTTCGGAGCCAATCTCACCCTTGAGGAAACCACCTATGACAGCCGGGTGTTCTATGACGCCCCGGGTGCCGCCGACTTTCCGCAAAGCAAGAAGGTGCGCGATGCCGAGCTTGGCGCCAACTGGGACCGGCAATTTGGGGCGATCGAACTCAACCTGGTTGGCTTGCAGCGGTTCGAGCGCGACCGGAATTTCAATGCCTCGATCGGAAGCGGCGTGGACCAGGTCTTCGCCGCGGTGAGCGACACGGCGGAAAGCATCCTGCGCCTGACCTTGCGCAGCGTGCGTTCGCCGGCGTTGATGATCGAGAGCGGCTTCGAGGGCGCCTATAATCTGCTCGACGGCCATTCGCGCTTTCTGTCCGGCGGCGCGGCCATCCTGCTTCCCGGCGCCAATCCGCAAGTGAACGAGAAGCGCGGCGAGGCCTTCGCGCAAGCGACCTGGCGGATGGACGCGAACTGGTCGCTCGAAGCCGGCGCGCGCCTGGAATATTCGGCGCTCGCCGCCGCGAGCGTTCCCACCCGTCACTTCGCCTATTTCAAGCCGCGGCTGCTCCTCAGTTGGGATCCTAACGATAGCAGCGAGTTCCGGGCGAGAGTGGAGCGGGTGATCGGCCAACTCGACTTCTCGAACTTCATCGCCTCCAGCAATTTCGCCAACAATGGCGTCTCCGCCGGCAATCTTCGCCTGGTCCCCGACCAGCATTGGCAATTCGAAGGCGATTATGAATATCACTTCTGGAAGACGGGCGCGGTCTCGCTCGGCTATACCCGCGAGCTGATCGCGGATCTGGTGGATTACGTGCCCATCGGGGACGGGCTGGACGGTCCCGGCAACATCCCCAAGGCGCAAAGCAATACCTACGATCTCGAACTGTCGCTGCCACTGGATCGGGTGGGAATCAAAGGGGGCACCCTCAAGCCGTCGCTGATCTGGCGCGACACCCATGCAAGGGATCCGGTCACCGGCGAGACGCGCGCCATCTCCAACACCCAGAACCGCACCTTGCAGGTGAGCATTCTGGAGGATATCGAGGCCTGGCATTCGAGCCTGGACTTCAGCATCCAGACGCCGTTCGAGCGGCCATATTTCCGCATCGCCCAGGTGACCTACGACCGGCTCATGACGCCCTATTTCGGCTTTACCTGGGATTATAAGCCCAAGCCGGATTGGGATTTGCAGGTCAAGCTGCTCAATTTGGTGCCCTATCAGTTCGACGTCGTCGAATACAATTGTGCGGGGCCTCGCAATATCGCGCCGCTGTTCTCGATCCAGGACGAACATACCCATTCCGAACCGCGCCTGTTCCTAGAGTTGCGCAAGACGTTCTGAGCGCCTTTGCGGACGAGCCGGCGAACGCGGGACCGCCCATCGAATGGGACCTCGGGTGCCGATCGGTCTGGTC
>JBOHKF010000147.1:0-6698 GCA_050729015.1 Rhizomicrobium sp.
CCAGACATCCGCCTCATTGTTCTTGCTGGCAATTGCGAGCAGGACGCCTCGCTCGCGCAAGTGAAGAAGCTGGCGCTGAAAGTCGCGGTAGGCCGAGCCGGGAAAATCCTGGCCTATGGAGATGCCGGAAAGGCCATCTTCTCCGATGATGCCGCCCCACAGGCAATTGTCGGCGTCGAGGACAAGGCACTTCCTGGGGGCGCGGCGGCTTGCGTTGACGATGCGGGTAATTTCTTTTCCCGTAAGGCGCAGGAATTCTTCGCAGAAGGGCTGCCGGTAGAGATACCATTGCCGCCAGTCGAGCGAGGCGGCAACGCCGAATTCGGCCTGCAGCAGGGAAAGATCCAAAAGCTGGATGTCGCCCGACGCCTTGAATCGCTCATAGAGGGCGGACGCCATGGCGGCGTGAAATGCGGCCGGAGCGCCGCGTGGATCGAGCCCGCGGAAATACTGCACCCCGTGGGTCGGGAAGGGCGGTACGCCGAGGATGACGGTGCCGGAGAATTTCGCGCGCAAGGATACGACCGCGTCGAGGAGTTGGCCGACCTTCGCCAGGCCAGCATCCAGCGCTCTCGGCCGGCTATCCACGAAACCCTGAAGCTCGTCCTGCATGTAGTCTTCCAGGCGCCACAGCAGGAGGACGCAGTTGCAATCCGCTCCCAGGGTGGAGGCGGGATCGAGACAGGATTGGAAGACGTGGTCATAGGGAGCAAGCCGGCAATCCGGCAGATAACCGGCCTTCAACAGATAGGCGCCAACGAAGGGAGTGAGGTTGGCGGCCGTGAAGGACGCGGCAATGCCCAACCTGATATCGGGCTTTCGCGCGACGGAGCCTTCATAGTCCTGCCAAACGGTCCGCAACGCCGATAGAGGCGCCTCTGCGGCCCGACCGGCGAGCGCGTGGCTCATAACCATGGGATTGTTCCTCGGGCATGGATCATGCTCGGGCGCCTTTCCGGCGCAGGACGGATTTTACCAAGCCCACATTTTGCATTTCGGCGATATCGCGTGTTCCGAACGCCACGCCGAACTCCTCTTCAAGAGCCAGGATCAGGTTGATGGACCGTAGGCTGTCCCACGGCGGTGTGTTCTCCGGTGATGTGGCGTCGGTGATGCTGTCAGGGGGCAATCTGAGAACGGCGGCGAAAATTCGATTCACTTGGTCCGACATTCTCTAACCCGGGAAGGCAATCAATCCTGTGGCTTTCACGGGAATGCCATGGAGACCAAGGGCGCGCCGCCAGGCAGTCTGGGGCAGCGCAAGCTCCGAGCGGAGTTCTCCCACGCGGATCATTCCCGATGTTCCCGCGGTTCCCCCGCGAAGCTGGACTTCTGATGCGTAACGGGACCGGAAGCGAAACGTTGCGCAGCCGCGCCCAAGAGAGGCACCGGCAAGCGCAAGTTCCTGAAGGCGAGTCGCGGGATAAAGCTTATTCGAGCGAAGCCGCCAATGTTCCCGCGCTTTGGAGTTGGCGTTTTGCCTGCGCGGTTCGCATCGGTTTCAGAACCAGCACCGCAAGAACGGCCGCGACGATGTTGCCCACCGCCCCCATCCACAACACACTGTGCCAGTCGCCCCTCGCGGCAACCAGACTGCTGAGCGGCACCAACAGTGAGGCGGTACCTTTTGCGGTGTAAAGCATGCCCGCGTTGGTGGTGGCGTATTTGATTCCGTAGGCGTCGGTGCAGGTAGACGGGAACAGGCTGTAGATTTCGCCCCAGGTGAAATAAATCATTCCGCTGGTGACCACGAACAGAATCGGGTTGCGGCCATAGGCAGCCAGCGACGCGATCGCCGCCGCCGCAAGCATGAAGGCGATGAACATGGTGCTTTCACGGCCGATGCGGTCCGACACCCAGCCGAAAAAGGGCCGCGCCAGCCCGTTAAGCATATTGTCCACGACCAGGGTGATGGTGAGTACCGTGCCGGTAATTCCCACAATGGAAAGCGGGGAGTTCGCGACGCCGAAGTCGCTGGCGATCGAAGCAAGTTGGGCGGTGACGATGAGGCCTCCCGCGGCCACCAGAATGAACATTATATAAAGCAGCCAAAAGAGCGGCGTGCCAAGAACCTCGAATGGCGCGAAGCTGCGGCCGGCCTGAAGGTTGGGCGTGGCGATCGTGACGACCGGCGCTTTTGCGGGTGCCTTGAGGAACTGCGACCCGATCAGAACCACGAGTCCTTGCACCAGACCAAACCAGAGGAAGGCCGACTGGTAGCCATGAGTCGCAATCACGTCACGGATGGGGACCACCGTGGCCGCGGCGCCGGCGCCGAATCCGGCGGCGGTGAGCCCGGCCGCCAACCCGCGCCGGCCCACGAACCATTTGAGGGCATTGCCAACGCAGGTTCCATAGACGGTACCGGCGCCAATGCCGGACAGCGCCGCTGCGACATAAAGCAGCAAAAGCGAGTTGGCCACGGAATCGATGCTCCAGGCCAGTGCCACCAGAATTCCTCCCGCCATGACCACCAGGCGGGGGCCGAAACGATCCACAAGCCATCCCTCAAACGGGACCAGCCAGGTCTCAGTGAGCACGAACAGGCTGAAGGCCACCTGGATTGCGGCGCGGCCCCAATGATGGGCCTGGTTGATGGGATTTACGAAGAGATTCCAGCCATATTGCAAGTTGGCGATCATCACCATGCAGAGAATGCCGATGATGAGCTGCCGATAGCGACCCTTTTGTTCGCCCTCCTCCAAAGCCTTGGCCGTCATTGTCACCTCTCGAAGGCTTGCGCGGCTTTCCTGGGCGTTGCCGTCGCCGCTAAATTTTCGCCGGCATTTCATGAAGATTGGATTGGGAGAGAAGGCCCATGTCAAGTATTTATCGGGCCAACAGGGCCTTTAGGCTGAACGAGGCGGGTAGCGATCCCGGCCGGCCTTCGCTTGCGCACCAGGGATTGCGTTGCTTGGTGGATAGCGCAGTCACGGATAAGCTCAAGGCCTAGGATCTACGTCGTTTAAACCACCGGGAATCGGTGCAGAAAAGCGCGACCGTCCAATTGGGGAGACGTCATGCCCATCAAACTCGAATCCGCCAACCGCATCATCGCCGCGGCCTTCGACAAGGGAAGAACGCTGAAGCTGAAACCGTTGAGCGTGGTGGTACTGGACCCCGGCGGGCATGTGATTGCCTTCCAGCGGCAGGACCTGGCCTCCAACCTGCGTTTCGAGATCGCCCGCGGTAAGGCCGCTGGCGCGCTGGCGCTTGGCGTGTCCTCTCGCAAGATCGCCGTCATGGCGGCGGAGCGGCCCAGCTTCGTCGCCTCCTTGAGCGGGCTTGCTTCGCTTGTTCCGGCGGCGGGCGGAGTGATCGCGGTGGATGGCGACGGAGAAATCCTCGGCGCGGTCGGGGTGACCGGCGACAGTTCCGACAACGACGAGATCTGCGCGCTTGCGGGCATCGCGGCTGCAGGATTGAAAGCGCAGCAGGGTTGAGGCATGGAAACCTATCTCGACCGCGCGGGGCTTTCGATTGCCGGGAAACTGGTGCGCTTCATCGAGGGCGAGGCGCTGGCCGGCACGGGCATCCCGGCAGAAGCCTTCTGGCAGGGCGCGGGGCGCATATTTGCGGCGTTTGCGCCCGAGAATCGCGCATTGCTCGAAAAGCGCGATGCCCTGCAAGCCAAGATTGACGATTGGCACAAGTCTCACCGCGCGGCCCCGTTCGATGCCAAAGCCTATCGCCAATTCCTTACAGACATCGGCTATCTCGTGCCGGAGCCTCAGCCTTTCAAAATCGGGGTCGAGAATGTGGACGAGGAGCTGGCGACAGTTGCCGGTCCGCAGCTTGTCGTACCCATCCTGAATGCCCGCTTTCTTCTCAATGCCGCCAATGCGCGCTGGGGCAGCCTTTATGACGCGCTCTATGGAACCGACGCGATACAAGAGCCGCCCAAAGGAGGAGGCTACGATGCCGTCCGGGGCGGCAAAGTAATCGCCTGGAGCAAAGACTTTCTTGACCGGATTCTGCCGCTGGCTGTTGGCAGCCACAAGGATGTGGAACGCTACCGCGTCGAAAATGGACGCTTGTCGCCGCCCCTGGCCGATTCCCGTCTTTTGGCCGGGTATCGCGGCCAGGCGGATGCGCCCGAGGCCATTCTGATCCGCCATAACGGCCTGCATTTCGAGATGGTGCTCGACCGCAGCCATCCGATCGGACGTCACGACAAGGCCGGCTTGGCCGATATTCTCGTTGAAGCGGCAATAACCACTATCGCCGATCTGGAAGACAGCATCGCGGCGGTGGATGCGGGCGACAAGGTGGCCGCCTATGCCAATTGGCTGGGTTTGGTGCGGGGCGACCTGGAGGCCCGTTTTGAGAAGTCGGGACGGGAGGTGAGCCGGGCGTTGGCATCTGACCGCAATTATGCCGCCCCCGATGGCGCGCCGTTCAAGCTCCCCGGCCGCAGCCTGATGCTGATCCGCAATGTGGGACATTTGCTGACGACACCGGCGGTCAGGCTGGCGGATGGAAAGGATGCGCCCGAAGGCATTCTTGACGCCATTGTCACCAGCTTGATCGGCCTCATGGATCTTTCCCGCCGCGGGCGTCATGTGAACAGCCGCAAGGGCTCCATCTATATCGTCAAGCCAAAGTTGCATGGGCCCGAGGAAGCATCCTTCACCGACCGGCTGTTTGACGCGGTGGAAGACCTTCTGGGTCTTGCGCGCCACACTATCAAGATCGGGGTGATGGACGAAGAGAGACGCACATCCGCCAATCTCGCAGCCACGATCGAAGCCGTGAAAGACCGGGTCGTTTTCATCAATACCGGCTTTCTGGACCGCACCGGCGATGAGATTCATACTTCGATGGAGGCCGGTGCCATGGTGCGCAAAGGCGAGATGAAAAACAGCCTCTGGCTCAAAACCTATGAAGACCGCAATGTGCGGATCGGACTCGCCTGCGGCTTTTCCGGCAAGGCCCAGATCGGCAAAGGCATGTGGGCGATGCCCGACCGCATGGGCGATATGCTGAAGCAGAAAGTCGCGCACCCGAAAGCCGGTGCCAGCACCGCTTGGGTGCCGTCCCCAACTGCCGCCACCCTGCACGCCCTCCATTACCATGAGGTGGACGTATTCAAGGTCCAATCCCGGCTCGCCGGCGAGAAGCCTCCACCGCTCGATGCGCTGCTTGCCATTCCTCTTGCGCGGCACAACTGGAACGAGGCGGAGGTGCGAGAGGAGTTGGACAATAACGCCCAGGGCATTCTGGGTTATGTGGCGCGCTGGATAGACCAGGGCGTGGGCTGCTCGAAAGTCCCGGACATCCACGATGTGGGATTGATGGAGGATCGCGCCACCTTGCGCATCTCCTCCCAGCATCTCGCCAACTGGCTCAAGCATGGCATATGCACGCCAAGCCAGATCGACGCCGCCCTCGCGCGCATGGCCGCCAAGGTGGATGCCCAGAATTCGGGCGATCCCAATTATCGCCCCATGGCCGGTCGCGAGCACGAAAGCCTGGCCTTCCAAGCTGCGCGTGCGTTGATCCTGGAAGGGGCGCGCCAACCCAACGGCTATACCGAGCCGCTTTTGCATGGCTTCCGCCGGCGGGCGAAGCGCGAATCAGACCAGGTGCCCGGTCCCACGGAATCGTGATGCGTTTTGCCGCGAACTTCGGAGAGGCAAACGACGGGACAAAATTCTCCACGGTCGCGCCACGACGATCCGAGACGGTCCTCAAGCCATACAACCCGGGATCCTTGCCGCGTTCCCGATCGCGCGGCTCACCATGGACTTTCCGAAGCGCTTGCGAGTTCCATAATCGAAGGAGGAATCGATCATATCCAGCCAGGGACTGCCGAAGAAGTTCCCGACGAGTTCCGGGAACCCATTTGGTGCTTTTCCCATTTGCGCGGGCAAGGTAAAAAGGTCTTAACATGAAACTCCGTGCCGCGGCGGCTGGGATCAGCTTCCTCTTGTCCTGTTGCCGGGCCGTCGCGCGGCGCTCGCGATGACGGCTGGGACACAGAACGGAACTTTCGGTAGCCGTAAGGCGCGCGACCAGGCGCGGGTGATCGAAGAATTGCGCGACGCCAATCGTCAGTTGGCCGAAGCGCTGGAAGAAAATCTGAGACTGGAAAGCGAGAAGCTCTATCTCGCCAGCATCGTCGAATCCTCGCGCGACCCCATCTTCGCAGTGAATACCGAAGGGCTGGTGACCGCCTGGAACGAGGCGGCGGAGCGCCTTTTTGGCTTTCGCCGCGAAGAAATTCTTGGCAGGCCTGCCAGCGTTCTCTTCCCTTCCGATCTGGCAAAGGAAGAGTCTTTGCTGGTCGCCCGCGCGGTGGCCGGCGAAACCACTCTTCAAAGATATCACACCCAGCGGCTGCGCAAGGATGGCGCGGCACTCGATGTCGCGCTCACTCTTTCTCCCATCCGCAATGCCGACGGCAGAATCATCGGCGCGTCAAAAATCGTGGAGGATCTGACCGAGGTGAAATTGCGCGCGCGCCAGCTCAAGCGGCTGGAGGCGGATCGTAACTATCTTGCCGATCTGGTGGAGTCCTCGAACGATGCAATCGTTGCCGGCACCCTGGACGGGCGCATCGCCAGTTGGAACAAGGCCGCCGAGATCATGTTCGGTTACGGTGCCCGCGAGGTGGTGGGCCTTTCCCTCGCCATTCTTTCGCCCGCCAGCCGTTCGGGCGAAGCGGAAGAAGTTTTGCAACGTTTGAAGGCCAAGGA
>JBOHKF010000148.1:0-8224 GCA_050729015.1 Rhizomicrobium sp.
CGGCTTGCCTGGTCTGAGGCAGATGCGGCAACAAGACGGTCGGGTCCAAGGTTCCGGCCGTCCTGCCGACCACGCTCTCGAAGGAAGCGCGGCTGGCGGCAAGACGGTTTTCCGCCGCCGCCTCATCCACTTTAGCGCCCGCCAGGCGCGCCTCGGCCTGATATTCGTCGGTTCGCGTCACCGCGCCTGCGGAGAACTCGGTTTCGACGTCGTTCAACTCATCCTGAAGGGAGTGGACGTTGTCGCGGCTGAAGTTCAAGGCGCGCATGTCCCGCACCACGTCCATATAGGCGGTTGCCGCAGCGAGCAGTACCGATTGTTCGGTCGAAGCGAGTTGGGCTCGCCCGGCGTGCACCCGCTCGATGGCCTGGCTCACCTCCGCATCGGTGCGGCCGCCACGGAAGATCGGCTCGGAAATCGTCACCTGCCCGACGGTAGTCTGGGTGTTGAGGGCCGAGGTGGATGCACCGGGAAAGAGCGACACCAAGCCGTGGTCATAACCTTGCGCCACAGAGGCCGTGACGCTGGGCCGCCACCCCGCGTCCGCCTGGGCAACGCCCTGGTCCAGCGCTTCGAGTGCGGCGCGTGCCTGTGCCAGTTGAGGGTTGGTCTGGTATGCCGCCGCGAGCGCTCCGGACAATTTCAATGCCCCTAAGGTCTCCGGCACCGCGGCCTGGCCGAACACCGGTCTTGCGACGGCAAATGAAAGTATTGCAACTAAGCCGCTCAAAGCGCGGGCGCTCCTGATCATGCTTGTATCTCCTCAGTTGTGCCAGAAAGGGCGGAACGACAATCGGTAGCTTTGCCGGATGACCAAGCCGTTCCGATCGACAACTGGCGATCCATGCGTATTCTCGCGCAACGACGCGCGTTGGATGTAAAGCTCGAGCGCAAGTCCCACCCCGAAAATCCACGGGCACACCGCCGATGCGCGACAATCGGCGATCCGCTTCGAATTAATATTTCATCGCAATTCCAGATGAGAATCGGTTTCGCACTTTTTCCGGGAATTGCTCCGGTAGCCGGGTGAGACGCAAAAGCCCCGCCCGTTACGGCCAGCTTATGGAACTTTGGGAACTTTGAGAACCGCCAACAATTGATGGGAAGGAGGGAGATTCTCCAAGGAACTTCTTGGAACTGCTTGACTTTGCTGCTCCGATTTCGTGGAGTTCGTCCGCTGTCGGGTTCGGAGCTGCTCTTACAATTTGCGACAACGACAAAGAGGTGGCCGATGACGCTCGATCAAAAGTCCCATGACGCGACAAGCAAGGGCGAGAATGTCTTGCCGTTCAATCTGCTCTCCCAGAGCGAATTGACGTGGTGGCCCTATCGATCGCTTTCCAAGACTCTCCTGCAGACGCATCACAACGCCGCCGCATTACTGGAAATCAACAGAGCATTGGCCGACGAGATGCGGGAGATTGCGCGCCGGGAGCAGGATTTTGTGCTGAATCTCTCCGAAAGGATTTTCAGCGAGAAGAATGAAGGCGACAACCCCACTCGGCGCGTCGGTTTTTTTTCCCCGCAAGCCGTGGACGAGATTTTCGAGACCGCCATCACCGGCATCCGTCAATTCGGTCAAGCCATGGCTGACGCGCAAGTACGCTCGATCGAAGTCTTTCGCGAGCATGCACGCGAGGCTTCGGAAGCGAACCAGAAGTCCTCCAGTCAATCCCAGGCCCAGGCTGCCGAATAGCCTGGATCGCGACCGCAAGAGGCGCGCTTTATCGCGGTGGGGCCTCGGCGCCATCGGCGGGCCTTGAAATTCCGCTCAGAGCTTCGATGGCCCAATCCGGATCGTCACGAGTGGCAAGGTCCGCCAGAGAACATTTCGTTGCGTTGCACATTCGAACGACCTCTCTTGAACCGGGCGAGCGCCAGCGGGCCCACCCTTCCTCTCCGCGCTTGATTGCGGACGGCGAGTTGCCGATAAGATCGGGGTCATGTTCAAAGAGAATATTTTCGAAACCCTCCTTAGCGGCGCCATCGCCTTGTTCGCGGTGGGCTTTCTCCTTTTCATGCGCTGGCAGACGGGGATCGGCAGCCTGTCTTCCTATCAAATAGGAGCGATGTTGCGCCAAGTCGATTCGCTCGCCGTCGGCACCGATGTCAAAATAGCGGGAGTGAAGGTCGGCCGTGTCGCCGACCTCACCTTCGAACCCAAGACCTATCGGGTCAGGATGATGATGGACATTCGCAGCGACGTGCAGATTCCCGCCGACTCGAGGCTGTCGCCCATGAGCGCCATGATGTCGAGCCCCTATCTCTCCATAGCCCCAGGGCATAGCACGAAAATGGTGGCTCCAGGCGGGATGCTCCCGACCCAATGACCCTTCGGTTCAGGGAATCAGCACCGCAGCGCCGTCGAACGCACCTTCCCTAAGGTCGGCCAGGGCGTTGTTGGCATCGGCAAGGCGATAGCGCGTGATCCTGGTCTTGACGCCGATACGGGGCGCCAGCGCCAGGAATTCCTCCCCATCCCCGCGCGTGAGATTGGCGACCGAGATGAGCTCTCGCTCTTCCCAGAGAAGAGCATAAGCAAAGCGCGGAATATCGGACATGTGGATGCCTGCCGTGACGACCCGGCCGCCCTTGCGCACGGCCGACAGGGCCTTGGGCACCAATTGTCCCACCGGCGCAAAGATGATGGCGGCGTCCAGCAATTCGGGCGGTTGCCGATCCGACCCACCGGCCCAGACCGCTCCCAGCTTGCGGGCGAATTGCTGGGTCTCCTCATCGCCCGGCACCGTGAAAGCGAAAACCGAACGGCCCTCAAATCGGGCCACTTGGGCTACAATGTGGGCGGCGGCACCAAATCCGTATAGGCCAAGTCTTTTTCCTTCGCCGGCGCGCTTCAGCGAACGCCAGCCGATCAGCCCGGCGCACAGCAAAGGCGCAAGCGCGGCATCGGGTTCATCGCCTGCCAAAGGAAAAACAAAACGCGCGTCGGCAACCGCCTTGGTGGCATAGCCGCCATCGCGCGTATAGCCCGTAAAGAGAGCCGCGTCGCAAAGATTCTCCCGGCCTTCCCGGCAATAGGAACAATGACCGCAGGTGTGCCCCAGCCATGGGATGCCGACCCGCTGGCCCAGCGTCAGCGAACGCACGCCCTCCCCCAGCGCTTCAGTCCGCCCCACGATCTCGTGACCGGGAATGAGGGGATATTCGATGCCCGGAAGCTCGCCGTCTACAACATGAAGGTCGGTGCGACATACCCCGCAGGCCGTGACCTTCACGCGGACCTGTCCCTTGCGCGGTATGGGGTCGGGCCGTTCCTCCCAGCGCAATTTGCCGCCCGGACTTTGAAGCACCATCGCCTGCATGAGGACATTATCGCCAACGCCCTGGTGCTCCGGCAAGTCTCGACCGGCGGCGACGCTAGCAAGGCGCGCCGGCGCGCGCCGGCAGGAACTGCGAAGCCAGCGCCAGTTCGAGAAGAATGGGGTGATGGTCGGACGGTCCCTTGTCCAGTACCGCCGCGCTCTGGCAGCGCACATCGCGCGCCATGCAGCGGTCGAGCCGGAGCGAGATGATATTGCTGGCTTTGTGGGTCCATTGACGCGGCCCAATGTCGCGAAATCCCGGGACCACAATAGGGCCTATGGCGTTGAAGTCCCCGATAATGACGGCAGGCCCTTCCAGCGTATAACCGACATGGTGGAGCTGGAAACGGTTAAGAAACTGACCATGCGACAAATGCACATTGGCAAAGTTGATATCATGAAATTGGACAATCTGGGCCACCCTGGGCGGCACGCGCCCCGGGAGCGCGGACACGGGAAGACGCATCACCGAGGTGGGCGCAAAGGCATGGGGACTCCAGGCGGCAAGCCCATAGATGCGCTTCTGCATGGGATGGCGGAAAAAGTGACCGCCGACCAAAGCAGGCAGTGTGGAAATCTCCTCGGTGGCTTCCTGGAGCAAAAGCAGGTCGAGATGATAGGAACGGATCAGCCGCGCCACGTCCTGCGCGGTGGCACCGATCCTGCGGAGCAGATTCCAGCTTGCCACCCTGAGGAGGCCTATATCACTTCCGGAAGGAGAGAGATTATGCCCGGCCATCGCCGTCACATTGACGATTGCGCGGCAGACCAAGGCGGCCACTATGGGGTGATGGGGCGGTTTCCTTCAAGGCAAACTCCGGCTCCCGTGGCGGGGATTATAGTCGAGGAAACGGGCTGGGACACGACATGTTTCCCATCTGGATAGCTTGGCCGTCGCCTGCTGCCCGGCTCTTGGCCACCCTCGTCTATGTGCTTTTGGCGGGGTTGGTCACAGCGGACGTTCTGCTCAAGAAGAGGGATGTCCGGGGCGCCTTGGGATGGATCGCCGCGGCATGGCTGTCGCCCGTGGCCGGCGCCCTGCTTTATTACATATTTGGCATCAATCGCGTCACCCGGCGGGCATCGCGGCTGGGAAAGCTCGATGGGCGGGACAAAAGCGACGGCGCCAGCGACCCGGCCCTTCAAACCAGCGATCATATCCGCATCCTGGCCGAAGTGGGCCGGCGCGTCACCGGCAGACCCCTTATCGGCGGCAACCGCATTTCCATCCTCGAGGGCGGCGAGGAGGCCTACCCGGCGATGCTCAAGGCCATCGGGGGCGCCCAACATTCGCTGGCGATGGCATCCTATATCTTCCGCAACGATGCTGCCGGCCGCGCCTTCGCCGAAGCCCTGATCTCGGCCGCCGACCGCGGGGTCGAGACCCGGGTTCTTCTGGACAGCGTGGGCACCGGCTATTTGTTTTCCGGCATTTTCAACCGGCTCCGGTCGCGAGGCGTCCCCGCCGCCCGCTTCCTTCACACCTGGATGCCATGGCGGATGCCGTTTCTCAACATGCGCAATCACCGCAAGCTTCTGGTGGTGGACGGAAGGGTCGCTTTCATCGGCGGCATGAATATCGGGCGCGAATATTCCCGAAGCCTTTCCAAAGGCAATTATATCGACGACATCCATTTCCTCATCGAGGGGCCGGCGGCAGGCGCGGCGATGGATGCCTTCGCGCGCGACTGGACTTTCACGACCGAAGAGGCGCTCGACCAGCCCTGCTGGTGGCCGGAACTTGGCCCGTCGGGTCCGGTGCCGGCGCGCGGTCTCAGCTCCGGCCCCGACGCCGACCTCTACAAACTGGAGACGTTACTGGGCGCGGCCCTGTCTCTGGCGAGAAAGCGGGTGCGCATTGTCACGCCCTATTTCCTTCCCGATCAGAGGTTGGAGTTTGCGATCGCCGAGGCCGCGATCCGGGGCGTCGGCGTGGATATCGTCATCCCCGAACATTGCGATTATGTATTCCTGGATTGGGCGGTGCTGGCGCATTTGCGCTTTTTGCGGCGGGTCGAGCTCAATATCTATATGAGCCCTCTTCCTTTCGATCATTCCAAACTTGCGACCGTGGACGGCGAATGGTCGCTGATCGGAAGCTCCAACTGGGATGCGCGCAGCTTCCGCCTCAATTTCGAATATGACCTCGAATGCTACGACGCCCAGTTCGCGACGGCTCTGGACATCATCATCGACGAAAAAATCGCGCGCGCCCGCAAGGTCAATTATGACGAGTTGATGAGCCGGCCGCTGGCTCTCAGGTTGCGGGATGCGGCAGCACGGCTTCTGACGCCTTATCTTTGATTCGCCGCTTGATCAGTCAGGCTTTGCCGGAGCGGTCCAACCTCCGCCCAGGGCCTTGAAAAGAGCCACGTCGGCGGCAAGCCTGGCACGGCGAATGTCGGAAAGCTGGTCCCGCGCGCTATAGAGAAGGCGCTCGGCGTCGGTCACCACCAGGAAGTCCGCATAGCCCGCGGTATATTTGCGCCTTGCGGCAGCCAGCGCCATTTCCGACTGGGTTGCTTCTTCCTGCAGTGCCGCTTCCTGGGCGGCAAAATGGGAGACCGCGCCAAGCGCATTCTCGACATCGGAGAAAGCGCCCAGCACTGCCGCGCGATACGCTGCCAGCAATTCGTCTTGACGGGCGCGCGTTTCCTGAACTCTTCCTTCCAACCGCCCGCCGTTGAAAATCGCTTCGACCAGCGAACCGCCGATGCTTTCGGTTAGGCCCGTGACCGGCAAGGCGGTGGCGGCGGCATTCAGCGCCGGATAGGCCGGGCCCGCGCCGGCACTGAGGGAAAGGTCGGGCAGAAAGGCCTTGCGTGCCAGTGCCAGATCGGCGTGCGCGCCCTTGAGATTTTCTTCTGCCGAAAAGATATCGGGCCGGCGGGTGAGAAGGTCGGCGGGCAGGCCGGGGCCGATCGGCGGCGATGAAAGTTTCGCCAACGTCATCCGCCTTACCTCGAATCCCTCGGGGGGACGCCCGACCAGGATGGCGAGAGCATCGCGCGTTTCCAATGCCTGCTGTTGCAGTGCCTGGACCGCCGCTTGCTGCGCCGCCATGTTGACGCGCTCCTGGGTGAGGTCGGAAGGCGCCGCGTAGCCGGCATTCACTCGGCGCTGAACCAGGGCCAGCGTCTGCTGCGAGGCTTTGAGATTGTCCTCGGCCACGGCAATCCTGTCCCGGAGCGACAAGAGCTGGAAATAACTGTCGGCAATGCCGGCGGTGACCGTCAGCCCCACCGTGGCACGATCGGCTTCGCTCGCAGCCCGGGCCGCCTCGGCTGAAGTCAGGGTGTCGCGGTTCTTGCCCCAAAAATCCAGTTCATAACTCGCGCCCAGTTCGAGACTCCAGTCGGTCTCCTGCGCGGAAGTATGGCTGCCCTGCCCGTAAAAGGCATCCAATCCGCCGTTGAGGCCGATCGAAGGAAGAAGCGCCGCGCCTGCCTCACGGGCACGCGCATCCGCCTGTCTGAGCCGCGCCTCCACCGCGGCGAGATCGAGATTGTTTGCTTGGCCGGCAGCGATAAGCGCGCTCAGTTCGGGATCGTCAAAGCCCTTCCACCATCCGGTCGCGGGCCAGATGGGGGCGTTGGCCGGTGCCGCTCCTTCGAACCGTGCCGGCACGTCCTTTTGCGGCAGGGAGGGTGGCGACCCGGAGGCGCAGCCGAAAAGCAAAAACGATATCGCGGCCGCCAGCAAAGGTCTAAGCATGGGCCGCCTTCTTGGGGCCGCCATAGCGTTCGGCCAGCGCCGGCAGCACGACCAGATTAAGCAAGGTCGAGCTGATAAGGCCACCCAGCACCGCCACCGCCATCGGTCCCTCGATCTCCTGGCCCGGCTGATTCATCCCGATCGCCAGCGGCAATAATCCCAGCGCGGTGATACCCGCGGTCATCACGATCGGGATCAGCCGTTCCTGCGCGCCGCGCATCACGGTTGCCGCGTTCCAGGAGGCGCCCTCGGACTCCACCAGATGCTCGTAATGGGCAAGCAGCAGAATCGCGTTGCGCGCGCTGATGCCGAACACGGTGACCAGTCCCACCATGGCCCCAAGTGAAAGGCCCACCCCGATCAGGGCAATCGCCGCGACGCTGCCGATCAGGCTGAATGGCACGTTTGCCAGGACCAGCCAGGTGTGGGCCCTCCAGCGGAACGAAATGAAAAGCAAAAGTCCGATCAAAACCAGCGCGAAGCCGGTATAGATCAGCATTTGCAATTGCGCCGCCTGCTGGGCCGCCGCTGCGCCCGTGAAAGTCACGATCACGCCTTGAGGCAGCTTCAAGGCAGCCACTCTGGCCTTCGCGTCATTGTCGGTGGCTCGTAGCGAGCGGCCAACCACGTTGAAATTGACGGCGTCGAAGCGCTGTCCCCCGTCATGAGCGATCATATACCGGGTGTCGGTGGGCACGATGCGCGCCACCTGTCCCAGGGGCACCGGCCCCAAGGGGCCCGAAATCAACAATTTCGACAGCAACTCGGGCCGGTCGCGTTCCGCCGCCGGCAACAGCATCACCACATCAATGGCGCGGATGCCGGAATAGGTTTGACCCACAGTGGCGCCCGCGAAGTCGCTTTCCAGCGCATCCAGGACATCGCCGGTCTTGAGTCCGCTGGCAGCAAGGGCCGCAGACTTAATCTGGATCGCCAAGGTAGGCGTGCCGCTTTGAGGCTGGAATTGCAGATCGGCGATGCCGGGCGTGCCGGTCAAAGCGCCGACAATCTGATTGGCGGCGGTGTCGAGGGTATCGAGCCGGTCACCAAATATCTTGATCGAAATATCTGATTTGGCTCCCGTCAGGCTTTCGCTGATGCGGTCGCCAAGAAAGGTGGTGACGTCCGTCTGCACCCCCGGGTAGCGGGTCAGGATCTGGCGGATCGCATCTTCGGCAGCGCTTTGC
>JBOHKF010000149.1:0-7481 GCA_050729015.1 Rhizomicrobium sp.
AGCCAAGCCTGGTCTATGTGGAGGCCATATTCCCGATTGACTTGGGCGATAGGGAAATTGTCGAAGGTCCACAGGCCTTCGTCGGCATCGGCCGCGACCGCACAGAAGCAAAGGGGAAGGACGAACGCCAGGATCAGCCGGTGCATGAGGACCTCGTCTGGAAGGCCAGAGTGGACCGCAAGCGGCCGAGGCTTTCAATGGTTACCAGCCACGGAAACGCGGCCATGTTTCCAGCACCTGGTTTTCCTCCAGCACGTGATATTGGTCGTGCTGGGCGGCGGTGGCGCAGGCATGATTGGGCAGGATGCGGACGCGCTGGCCGATCGCGAGCCGGGGAAGAATCGCCTGAGACTCCGGCCGCATGCCAAGAATGCCATGCTCCTGGTTGGTGTCCAGGACCACCAGATCGGGATAGGGCCGGGCCGCAGTGTCGCAGACCAGGCCAAAATGCTGGTCAACGGGCTGGGTCCGGGTGCCGCGGTCGGCCGACAACGCCATCCAGCCGGCATCGGTGATGATCCAGTTCTTGTCGGAGCGGTGGCCGATCACGGTGGCAAGTACGCTGAGCGCGATGTCTTCGGTGCCGCAGACGCCGATACCCGCCTGCACCAGGTCGAAGAACATATAGACCCCGGCGCGAAGCTCGGTGACACCGCCATAGGCATGCGCGGAAAGGGCGGTGGGCGTTGCGCCTACGCTCACCACGGGGGCGGCATGGCCCGCCCGTCTGACGGCGTTGGCGGCTTCGACGATCCGGGCCCTCTCCTGATTCGCCGCCTCGGCCAGGGATTGGGGATCATGGCAGCGATAGGAGTCGCCGGCGTGACAAAGAACACCGTTAAGTCTCGCGCCCGATTCAAGCACATTCGCAATCTCCACCATTGCCTCGTGCCGGTCCCAGCGCACTCCCGAACGGTGCCCATCCACGTCCACTTCGATCAGGGTTGGAATGGCATCACCGCTGTCTCTGCCATGGGCGGCCACGAATGCCGCAGCTTCCAGCGAATCCAGGATGATCTTGAGATCGATGCCCTTGCGGCGCAGCTCGGTAACGCGGGCCAGTTTCTGCGGACTGATCGAAACCGCATAGAGAAGATCGCTGATGCCGTACTTGCCGAACATCTCCGCTTCCTTGAGGGTCGAGACGGTGGCCGGGCCTTTTGCGCCGCCCAGCGCGAAGCGCGCGGCTTCGATGGATTTGGCGGTCTTGAGATGCGGCCGAAGCGAAATTCCCAGCTTGGCGGCGCGCTCGCGCATGCGCAGGGCATTCCGCGCCAGCCGCGCGCGGTCCAGGAGCAGCGACGGGGTGGGAAGCGTCTCAAGCGTAAGAGTCAAATCATCGCTGCCTTGCGCGGGCGAGTATTCGATCCCTTAATCCCGGCGGCGCGAAAGCACAACCCGGATGGTCGGGGCTGGCCGGATGGTCGGGGCTGGCCGGATGGTCGGGGCTGGAAGGGAGAATCAAATGAAACTGATCCGCTGGGGCACCAAGGGCGAAGAGAAGCCGGGGCTGGTCGATGAGGGCGGTGGCCTGCGCGATCTGTCCGGCCGCATCGCCGATATCACGCCCGAAATTCTCGGCTTCGAGAGTCTGAGAGAGTTGGCGGCCATCGCTCCTGCGAGCTTGCCCGGAATCCCCCATGGGTCCCGGCTGGGGGTGCCGTTGACGGGAATTTCCAAGATCGTTTGCGTGGGCCTCAATTATCGCGACCATGCGGCGGAAACCGGCCAGAATCCTCCAAAAGAGCCCATCCTGTTCCTCAAGGCGACAAGCGCGCTTAACGGACCCCATGACGACATCGTCGTTCCGCGCGGCGCGGTCAAGACGGACTGGGAGGTTGAACTGGGGGTGGTGATGGGCAGCCGCGCGTCCTATGTCGGCGAGCCGGAGGCGATGGACCATGTCGCAGGCTATTGCGTGACCGACGACGTCTCGGAGCGCGAATATCAGACCGAGCGTTGCGGCCAATGGGACAAGGGCAAGGGCTGCGACAGCTTCGCGCCCGTGGGGCCCTGGCTTGTAACCGGAGATGAGATTGCCGACCCCCAGGCGCTCGCCCTGTGGACCGAGGTGAATGGCTTACGCCGGCAGAGCGGCAATACCAGGACGATGATCTTCCCGGTGCGCACCCTGGTGAGCTATGTGAGCCATTTCATGACGCTTTTGCCCGGCGACATCATCGCCACCGGCACCCCGCCCGGGGTCGCGCTTGGCATGAAGCCGCCGCGATATCTGAAGCCGGGCGATCGGATTCGCATGGGCGTGGAAGGCCTGGGCGAGCAGGCCAATCGTCTGGTGGAATGGCGGCGCTGAGCCTTTAGCGCCGGGCGGCGCCGAAGGCATCCACGAAGCCGTCGCGATTGGGCATCCTGATCCTGGGCAGAGTCTTTGCGTCCAGCACCGCGTTCTTCTTCACGATCCCGTCGATGGAGAGGATATAGGCCACCAGCGCATACGTCTCATGATCGGTCAGCGAGCGTGGATGATTGATGGGCATGGCGCGGCGGAGATAGTCGAACAGGGTGGTGGCATAGGGCCAATAGCTGGCCACCGTCTTGACGGGATGGGCCGATGCAAGAGTGCCGATCCCGCCGGTGAGCCGGTCGGCCGGTTTACCTTCCCCGTTCACGCCATGGCACATCACGCATTTCTGGGCATAGACCGCCGCGCCTTCGGCCACGGAACCGTGACCGGGGGGAAGGCCGCTGCCGTCCGGCGGAATGGAAATGTCCCAGGCTTTGATCATGGCGGGATCGGCGGGCTGGCCGAAATGCGGCGCCGCCGCCGCGAGCAGGAAGGCAAGGGCTTTAAGCATAGGTGTTTTTCACACTGTTGTCGGCACCGACCTGCCAGCATTGGATGATGTTGCACTGATAGAATTGGGCGGGGGAGAAGGGCGCCTTCCATTCCGCCCGCGTCGGCTGGAGATTGCCCGCTTCGTCGGTAGAGCGGCTTTGCAGCACCACTGGCCGGCCGTTCCATTCCCAGGGAAGCCGGAAGCGGGTCAGGCACTTGGCAAGCACGGGGCCCGGCATTTCCGCCTCGGTCCAGGTGGCGCCGCCGTCGGTTGTGACTTCCACTTTGACGATCCTGCCATGTCCCGACCAGGCGATGCCCGAAATTTCGTAATAGCCCGGCCCGTTCATCGTCATCCCGCCCGAAGGGCGAAGGATCAGCGACTTCACCGGCTGGATGAAATTGAATTGCCGCGCCCGCCCGTCCTTCAGCAACTGGGTGTATTTGGAGGTCTCGTCCTTGGCCATGGTGGGACCTTGAGTGACCTTGATGCGATGCAGCCATTTAATGTTGAGATTGCCTTCCCAGCCCGGCATCAGAAGCCTTACCGGATAGCCTTGCTCGGGGCGCAGCCGCTCGCCATTCTGGAATAGCGCCAGGATGCCTTGCTCATGGGCTTCGGCGAGCGGGATGGAGCGGGAAAGCTCGGCCGCATCGCCGCTTTCGGCCAGGATCCATTTTCCTTCCGGCTTGAGGCCGGCTTCATCCAGAAGCGCCCCCAGCTTCACGCCGGTCCATTCGGCGCACGAAACCAGGCCATGAAGCTGGCCCACGCTTGCCTCAACCGGCTCAGGCGCGCCAAGGGCGCCGCTGTTGCCGCCGCATTCCAGAAAATGGATGGCGCTGATGCGCGGATAGCGCATCAGCGCGGCAATGGAAAATTCGAGCGGCGTGTTCACCAGCCCGTGGATCAAAAGCCGGTGAGCCTTGGGGTCGATATCGGGCACGCCATTGTGATGGCGCTCATAATGAAGCCCATTGGGCGTGATGATGCCTTCCAGGTGCGCAAGCGGCGAATCCGAGGCGCCCGTGCCTGGCGAAATGCCCGGCGGCCTGAGCAGGCGCTTGACGTCCGCCTCATAGCGGGACGGCATGCCATAACCGGTGAAAGGCCGGCCAGGCGTGGTCATTGCGGCGGTGATGTATTGGTCGGCGCGCGCCGGGAGCGCGGCGCCGGCAGCGCCCGCGCCGACAAGCGCGGTCTTGAGGAATTTGCGGCGGGTGGTTTTGGTCATGGCTTAGGGACTTTGGAACTGCCGGAAGGCTTTTTCAAGCGGGGTCCACATTACAGAAAGCCGGATTACAGAAAACCCGAGAGGCGTTCATGCCGGAGAATGGGAGAAGTCGGACAAGACGCAGTATCCACGCGGATATCACGCCAAGTTGCTTCGGCGCGGAGAAACGAAGAGCCGTGCGCGGCCCGTTCCTTGCGAAGATAGGGAGCTGTCCTAATTGGGGCTGGTAGCGGTCCAGCGCGCCAGATAATCCGCCAGATCCTGGGGCGTCTGATGGCCGGCATTGGACAACGCGAACACCTGCTCCGAATTGATCACCTTGTTGGTCTGGGGATTGACCACCAGGATGGTGGGCACGCCCTTGAGCCGGGTGGTGTAGCCATAGCGGGCGGCGATCTGGGGATTGCGGTCGAATTTGCCCACGTCCACCAGCGCCACTTCGTAATGGGCATCGATGAATTTCTGCATCGCCGGCACCAGCATCAGGTTGTGCATCACCACGCAATCCGGACACCAATTTCCGCCCAGGTCTATCAACAGCAGCTTGTGATCCTTCCTGGCGCGCTGAAGAGCGGCGTCCACCACTTTGTCGGCATCGGCCTTCTCGTCATAGACATGCATGCTCACGATCGGCAGTTGGGCCATCGTCGCATAGGGAAGTTTGGGCGCCGGATCGGCTAAGGCCGTTCCTGCCGCCCACCCCGCTCCGATCACGCTCGCGACGATCAACAAGGATAGGTTGCGCATCATCCACTCTCCAATCCTCGGCCCTTGATCAGGGCACCCACGTCCGGATCGCGGCCGCGGAAATCCCGGTATGCTTGAACATAGTCCCAGGTTCCTCCACGAGAATAAATATTATCATAAAGCCGCTTTGCAATCTCGGGGGCGAATGAATTCTTCGCTTCGGCAAACGCGCCAAACCCGTCCGCGTCCAACACCTCTGACCATAGATAGGAATAATAGCCGGCGCTATAGCCTTCGCCCGCGAAAATATGGCCGAAATGCTGAGCGCGATGCCGCGGCGCAATCTCTTGCGGCATGCCGATAGCCGCAAGACACGCTTTTTCGAGGGCGATGGCGTCATAATTCTCCAAGGTACGGGTGTGAAAATCCATGTCGATGAAGGCCGAGGCGAGAAATTCGACCGTGGCAAAACCCTGGTTGAAGTGACGGGCTGCGGCCAGCTTTTCGCGCAAACTCGCGGGCATGGGTTCGCCCGTGCAGTAGTGGCGGGCGAAGCGGGACAGCACCTCGGGCTCTTCCAGCCAGTGTTCGAAAATCTGCGATGGCAGTTCCACGAAGTCGCGCGCCACATTGGTGCCGGAGAGACGGGGATAGCGCACATCGGAAAGAAGACCATGGAGGGCATGGCCGAATTCGTGAAACACGGTGCGCGCATCGTCGAAGGAAAGCAGCGCCGGCTTGGCCTTCATGAAATTGCAGGTGTTGACGACCAGCGGCAGAACGTCGCCGTCGAGCTTGTGCTGATCGCGCAGCGACGACATCCAGGCGCCGCCCTGCTTTCCTTCCCGCGCAAAGTAATCGCCATAGAAGAGGCCGATGCGCCTGGCTTGGCGCGAGACGTCCCACACGCGGACATCCGGATGATGGACGGGGATGTCGTGGCGCGGGGCGAAGGAAAGACCGAAGAGGCGCGAAGCGGTGTCGAACGCCGCCGCGATAACATTGTCCAGCGCCAGATAAGGCTTAAGCGCTTCTTCGTCGAAATCATAACGCCGCAAGCGAAGCTTTTCGGCGTAAAAGCGCCAGTCCCAGGGCGCGAGCGTGAAGTTACCGCCTTCCTCCGCCACCAGTTCTTGAAGCTCGTCGCGTTCGCGGCGCGCCCGCTTCAGGGCCGGCATCCACACCTGCTGCAACAGGCTTGAAGCGCGCGCCGGCGATCTTGCCATGCTGTCGGCGAGCCGGAAGGCCGCGAAATTCCCGTATCCCAGAAGGGCCGCCTTCCGGCTGCGCAATGCCAGGCTCTCGGCCATGATGGCGCGATTGTTATAGGGGTTGGGATTGTCGCCGCGCGCGGTCCAGGCCTTGAACAGTCGCTCGCGCAAGCCGCGGTCCGGTGAAGCCTGAAGGAAAGGTTCGACGCTGGATCGTGCCAGGGTCACCGCATAGGGCGCGTCAACGCCCCGCTCGCCCGCGGTCGCCGCCATCGCGGCCCGCAGAGAGGCCGGCAAGGCTGCGGCCTGGCTTTCGTCGAGCGGTTCCACAAAGCCGTCTTCTTCGGCCAGCAGATTCTGGGAAAATCGGGTGGCAAGCTCCGCCAGGCGTTGGTTGATCCCGTCCATGGCTGCCCGCCCGCTTTCGGAAAGCCCGGCGCCGCTTCGCACGAAGTCCAGATGGATGCGCTCGAGAACGGCCAGCGATTCCGGATCCAGGCCCATCGCCTCGCGCTTGCGCCACAGCGCATCGATGCGGGCGAAGAGCCCGGCGTTCAGATAGACCGCGTTGACGTGGGCGGACAGGCGCGGCGCCATCTCCCGCTCGATCGCCTGGAGGCCGGCGTTGCTGGCCCCTCCCGCGAGCAGCGAAAACACGGCGTCCACCCGGTCGAGCCGTTCGCCGCTCTTCTCGAAGGCGGTGACGGTGTTGGCAAAAGAGGGCGGGGCCGGGTTGGCGACAATGGCGGCGATTTCGGCGTCGTGCTCGGCGAAGGCGCGCCCATAAGCAGGCGGGAAATGCCGGGGTTCGATCCGGTCCAGAGGCGGGGCGCCCAGAGGGGCGGTCCAATCTTCGAGAAGCGGGTTCACAGGGTCTCCCATACCTCGATAATGACGCCGGCAGCCACGCTTTGTTCCCCCGAGCAGCGCGCCGGCACGGCGCCGGTCCAAAGCTTCGTCGAAAAGCCGGTGCGGAGTTTGACTGCCGCCTTCATGGAAGGAAAGGGCCGGGCTCTTCCGGAATGGGTCTCTCACGGAAAATTCTTCAAATGCCGGATCGCCCAATTCCGGATTGCCCAATTCCGGATTGCTTGGGTACCATTGCGGCACGGCGGAACCGAGGCATGAGAATCGCGGCAGGGAAATCCACGCGGCACGGAAGCGATTGATGCCCTTCGCCGCCTGCGATAGGGAAGGACGGGGCCTGTAGCTCAGTTGGTTAGAGCTGACCGCTCATAACGGTTAGGTCGCAGGTTCGAGTCCTGCCGGGCCCACCAACCCTGTACAAAACTGGGCACTCCGGCAGCCCCGGTGCTGCCGGAGTCCAGCACGCCATCGGCTAGGCTGGCGTGCGGCCCCATGATCCTGATTTCGCGGTCGCTGACTTCGACGCGGCTGACGATCTGGCGCATGTAGCCCTTGCGCAGGCTGGCGTTATCGCTGCGCAGCCGCGCGCGGGCGACGCTGGCGAACCGCGCAATGTTGCTTTTCGTCAGCAGGTGGCGTGGCACCTCCCGGTGCTTTTCCAGCGACGCAATCATGCGCAGGGTC
>JBOHKF010000150.1:0-1823 GCA_050729015.1 Rhizomicrobium sp.
CCGCAGCACCGGACCCCATGTCCATTACGAAGTCTGGTATGATGACGTGGTACGCGATCCTGCAAGTTTCATAGAGGCCGGCCGTCATGTTTTCTAGCAAAGGCAAAGATGCCCCTCCGCCTCTCGCCAGCCTGGCCCCTAACCCGCCTCCGCAACCGGGCAAGCGCCCGGGCCGCTCCGGCACCGCGCCCTCGATCATCAGCGCCGACCTGACGGTCACCGGCACACTCCACTCCACGGGCGACGTGCAGATAGACGGCATTGTGGAAGGCGACGTGCGCAGCGTCGGGCTTGTGATCGGCGAGCGCGCCGAAATTCATGGCGAAGTGTGGGCCGAGGACGTGATCGTGAGGGGGCGGGTGATCGGACGCATTCGGGCGCGCAAGATCATGCTGGCGGCCACCAGCCATGTTGAGGGCGACATCCTGCATGAGGCCTTCGCAGTGGAGGCTGGCGCCTTCTTCGAGGGCAATTGCCGGCACTCGGACAATCCCTTGGGCGAAGAATCCCGCCCGCCGCAATCGCCGCTCCAGGCTCCTGTCGGGCTGGCGGGCCTTGCGTCTTTGCAGCCGACTTAGACCGCGCAGGCGTTACGCCAGGTCTTCCAGCCTCTCCCGCGGCTTGCCGCCTACCTCCTGGGCCAGTGCCGCCGCCATGAACGGATCGAGCTCGCCATCCAGCACATCCTGGGGGGCCCGGCTTTCCACGCCGGTGCGCAGATCCTTTACCAACTGATAAGGCTGAAGGACATAAGATCGGATCTGGTGGCCCCAGCCGATATCGGACTTCTCGCCGACGAAGGCGCCAGTCTCGGCCTTCTTCTTTTCCAGTTCCAACTCGTAAAGGCGCGAGCGCAGCATCTCCCAGCAAATGGCGCGGTTCTGGTGCTGGCTGCGCTCCGACTGGCTCGCGACCGCGATGCCGGTGGGAAGATGGGTAATGCGCACCGCACTTTCGGTCTTGTTGACATGCTGACCGCCGGCCCCCGAAGCGCGATAGACGTCAATACGGACCTCCTTCTCTGCAATCGCGATCTCGATGGACTGGTCAATCACCGGATAGACCGTCACGCTGGAGAACGACGTATGGCGGCGGGCGTTGGCGTCGAATGGTGAGATTCGTACCAGGCGGTGGACGCCGGCTTCGGTCTTCAGCCAGCCATAGGCGTTTTCGCCCGTGACCAAAAGGGTTGCCGATTTCACGCCGGCCGCCTCGCCCTCGCTTTCCTCGATCAGTTGCAGCTTATAGCCGTGTCGCTCGGCCCAGCGCATGTACATGCGCAGCAGCATCGCCGCCCAGTCCTGGCTCTCGGTGCCTCCCGCGCCAGCGTGAATTTCGAGATAGCTGTCATTGGCGTCCGCTTCGCCCGAAAGCATGGACTGAAGGCGGAGTTGCTGGGCCTGCCTTTGCAGCCCGACAATGACGTTCTCCGCTTCCGTCTCCAGCGCGCCATCATTTTCCGCTGCCGCCATCTCGATCAAGCCGGTGGCGTCGTTGAGCTCATTCTCAAGCCGCTTGACGGCCGACAGCGAACTGTCCAGCTTTTGTCGCTCGCGCATCACTTTCTGCGCCCGCGCGGGATCGTTCCAGAGACCGGGGTCTTCGGCGCGGGCGTTCAACTCGTCCAGGCGGCGAAGGGCATGGTCCCAGTCAAAGATGCCTCCTCAGCAGGGCGATCGCCTGCCTGATTTCGAGGATCGTGCGTTCGGATTCGGCGCGCATATCGGTCTCGCTTTGCGCCGTTGATATAGCGAGGCAGCGCGTGAGGGTCAAAGCGCCGGCTCAGTAGAGTCCGCCGGTGCCTTCGCCGATGTCGCTGGGCG
>JBOHKF010000151.1:0-8974 GCA_050729015.1 Rhizomicrobium sp.
TTCTACGAGAATCCCTCGGATATTCACGTTGTCTCCGCCAACGCGAGCAAGACCGAGCCCGCGGCGTTCCTTGCGTTCTTGATCAAGGACAAGGGGAAGCCCGGTACCGTCCCGGTCCCCCAGGACCAGACGCAGTGACCCCACGGGCAGGAGCGGCACCGCCCATCCGCCACTCCCGTCCCAGCGCTGCCGGGCGCCGGCTTTTGCAGCTTTCCGGCTGGCGGCGGCGCGCGCTCGTCTGGATGGCGGTTTTCCCGGCAATCCTCGCTCTCGCCCCGGCGCCCGCCGCAGTTGCGAGCGAGGTGCCGGCAACCATGCTTGCGGCGGCCCTGGATCACGGTGGAGGCCCCGACGTCCTCTCGATTCATCGTCTCCCGGTCCCAAAGCCTTTGGTCGGCGAGGTACTGATCGCGGTCCGCGCGGCCGGGGTTGCCGTCTGGGATGCCGGCGAACGACAGCATGTCGCGGAAGGCACGCACTTTCCACTGGTACTGGGGACCGATGGCGCGGGCACCGTGGCCGCGATCGGACCTGGCGTTCAGGGATTCAAGGTTGGCGATCGGGTCTATGGTGTCGTCGAGGGCATGCCCAGCGGCTTCTATGCCCAATATGTGACGACTCCAGCGGAGAATGTTGCCCCCATCCCCAAGGGGATCGGGTTTGACGAAGCCGGGATTCTCGCGGTGAGCGGCCTGTCGGCACTGCAAGGAATCGATGATGTCTTACAGTTGAAAGCTGGAGACACCCTGATCATCCACGGCGCTTCCGGTGCCGTCGGCGCTCTTGCGGTGCAATTCGCCAAGCTGCGCGGGGTAAAAGTCCTGGCCACCGTAACCAGCGACGCGGGCGCGGCGCTGGTGAAGCGCCTGGGCGCGGATGCGGTCGTAAATGGCAAGACGGGAGACATCGCCGCCGCCGCCAAGCGCTTTGCGCCGGAGGGCGTCGATGCGGTGCTCGGGCTGGCCGGCGGACCGGCACTTGAGCAGTGTATCGATGCGCTTCGGCACGACCGCCGGGGCCGGGTCGCATATCTGGACGGAATAAATCCCATCCCGCGGCCACGGCTCGGAATCCGCATGACCCTCTATAGCTATATTCCCGGTCGCGGCGAATTCGACCGCCTGAACAAGGCGGTCGAAGCGGCCCACCTGAAAGTGCCGATTGCCGCGGAGTATCCGCTCGCCAAGGCCGCAGACGCACATCGGCGTTTGGCGGCCGGGCATTTGCTTGGAAAAATCGTATTGCTTGTTCAACAGGGTTGAACGAGCGCCGGGATCTGGCGACCGGCGGGCGCACGCAAGCATTGTCGCGATGCCGGGCCGTGCCCTAAGCTCGCTCCCCGATCTCGAGACGACCATGTCCCAAGAGGACGTCAAGGAAAAAGGCCCCGACCTCGCCAAAGGCGTGGACGTCGGTTTGCTGGCCGAAGGCGGCATTCTGGCGGGACATGCGGGCGAGGACGAGGTCCTGCTGGTGAAAAGCGGCGGCGACGTCTTCGCGGTTTCTCCCCAGTGCACCCACTATCACGGCCCGCTTGCCGACGGGCTGGTCGTTGACCGCACCATACGCTGCCCCTGGCATCACGCCTGCTTCGATCTCACGACGGGCGAGGCGGTGCGCGCGCCCGCCTTCGACCCGCTCGATTGCTGGAAGGTCGAGAAAAGGGGCGCCACGATTTTTGTCCGCGAGAAGATGCCGAAGACGAAAGCGAAACCGCGCAAGCTGAGCAACGCGCCCGGAAAGATCGCGATTGCAGGCGGCGGCGCGGCAGGGTTCGCCGCGGCGGAAACGCTCCGCCGCTTGGATTTTCAGGGCGACATCGTCATGGTGAGCGACGACGGGGCTGCGCCCGTGGACCGCCCCAACCTGTCCAAGGACTATCTTGCCGGCAATGCGCCGGAAGCTTGGGTACCGCTGCGCTCCCACGATTATTACGCGCAGAATGGCATAGACCTGCGGCTGGGAACGCCGGTAGGCGGCGTCAATCCGCGCGACCGCGAACTTGTTTTGGCCGACGGCCGAACGTTGACCTATGACCGGCTGCTGCTTGCCACTGGGGCCGAGCCGGTCCGGATTGAGGTGCCCGGCGCCGCCGGGGCCGACATCCTGACCTTGCGCAGCCTTGCCGATTGCCGGGCGATCATCGCCCGCGCCCAGGCGGCGCGCCGGGTATTGGTGATCGGCGCGAGCTTCATCGGCCTGGAAGTGGCCGCCTCGCTTCGGGCACGCGGGCTCGAAGTGCACGTGGTCGCCCCCGAGGCGCGGCCGATGGAGCGGGTTCTAGGCTCGCAATTCGGCGACGTCATCCGCTCGCTCCATGAGCAGAAGGGCGTGCAATTTCACTTGCAAAACACGGTCAGCGCCTTTGAGGCGGGGCGGGCTCGCCTCACCGATGGCACAACACTTGACGCCGATTTTATCGTCGAAGGGGTGGGCGTACGGCCGCGCGTCCAGTTGGCGGGAATGGCGCATCTCGCGCTCGACCGCGGCGTTGCGGTGAATGCCTACCTCCAGACCAATGCGCCCGACATTTATGCCGCCGGCGATATTGCGCGCTGGCCCGACCGGCACAGCGGCGCGCCCATCCGCGTCGAGCATTGGGTCGTGGCCACGCGCCAGGGACAGACCGCAGCTCGCAACATGCTGGGACAGGACGAGGCGTTCACCGCTGTTCCGTTTTTCTGGAGCCAGCATTACGACGTCTCCATCAATTATGTCGGCCATGCCGAAAGCTGGGATGAATTGGCCGTTGAAGGCGATCTTGAGGCCAAGGACGGTCTGGTCCGTTTCCGGCGCGCCGGCCGCACCCTGGCGGTCGCGTCCCTGTTTCGCGACCGGGAAAGCCTCAAGGCCGAGTGCGCGATGGAGCGATCGGCCCATCAGAGCGGATCGTAGTTCCATGAACCAAAGCCGCCTTAACGCGCGCCGGCGTGAAGGGCACATCGCGCAGCCGCGCGCCGGTGGCGTCAAAGACGGCATTGCCGATGGCGGCTGGCGTGATCGTCACCATCGTCTCGCCGGCACCTGCCGCCGGGACCCCGCCGGGCGTCACGAAAGTGCAAACAACCTCCGGCATGTCGTAGTTCAGCCGCAGGCTGGGATAGGTTCCCCAGTCTACGGAGGTCACATGTCTATCGTCCCAATGGACTTCTTCCATTAATGCGCGGCTCATGGCTTGCAGGATGCCGCCCTCCATCTGGTTTCTCAAGCCGTCGGGATTTGAAATCGGGCCGCAATCCATCGCGGCCACAAAACGCGTGGGATGCACAAGACCGGCAGCCAGATCCACTTCGACTTCGGCCACGAGGGCGGCATAGCCGTTGCCCCCTTCATAGGCGACACAGGCGACACCGCGTCCCCGCGCAATTCCGCGGCGCGAGCGGCCTGGCTGCGGCGACGGGCGCGTCTGCCAACTGCTGGCGATTGCCGCTTGTTTGAGAACT
Organism: Rhizomicrobium sp.; assembly: GCA_050729015.1. Taxonomy (GTDB): domain Bacteria; phylum Pseudomonadota; class Alphaproteobacteria; order Micropepsales; family Micropepsaceae; genus Rhizomicrobium. The sequence goes on from JBOHKF010000151.1 coordinate 3,444, forward strand.
CCGACGATACGCGGATGGCCGAGATGCTTGAGCCGAAATGCAATCGGGTCCGCGCCGGCCTCGGCGCTCAGTTCGTCCATGAAACATTCGTTGGCAAAGGTATTTTGAACACGCTGGGGAGAGCGCAAGGGGCCGGTGAAGAATGGCGATTTGACCGTGCGGGTGAGGACGCGTTCCTTCGCGACGGTGCCACCATTCCCGCAAATCCCGTTGATGCATCCCGAGAGATAGGGCGGAACGGCGTTCGAATTGTTGTTGAGCCGGCCCTCGGGCGGCCTGGCGGGTTGCGGCACGAACGGCTCGGGCCCGTATCCAAGCAGCATGCCGCTGATCAGATTGCCAGGCCGGTCATAGCCGGGACGGCCCCCCAAGCTGGCGACCCAGCTTTCGCGGTCCCAGGCCGCGATCCGGCCCTGGGCAAGCACGGCGCGTTGCTCGACGACGACAGGATTGCCGAAATTTTCCCACCTCATCTCGTCCTGGCGGGAATATTGCAAACGCACCGGACCCGCCACGGCCTGGGATAGAACCGCTGCATCGAAGGTTGCGGCGTCCGCGCCGTTGAGCCCGTAACAGCCCGAGCCGCGCACATAGATCAGCCGCACCGCTTCGAGCGGCAAACCCAACAGTTCGGCTACGACGCTTCTAGAGGGATAAGCCGACTGCGTGGGCGACCAGAGCGTGGCACGATCCTTCCTGACATCGGCCACTGCACAGGACGAGCCCAAGGACCCATGCATCTGGTAAGGGAAGGTGTAGCGGGCGCCGATCACCCGATCGGCCCCGGTCAACGCCGACGCGACATCGCCAGAATCTACCGCCATGGTGTCGTGTGACGGCATGCTCTGCATCTGGGCGAAGAAATCTTCCTCTGAAGGCAATGCCGGCCCCGGTGTCCAGCGCACGGCCAGTGTCTTTGCGGCAACGATCGCCTCATATTGCGTGTCCGCCACCACACCCACGAAATTCTTGCGTATCGCCACGCGGACATTGCCCGGCAATGATCGCACCGAAGCGCTGTCAACCGATTGAAGCGTCGCGCCCATTTGCGGCGGGCGAACCACGCGCCCATGCAGCATGCCGGGAATGCGGACATTGTGGACGAACTCGAAGCGGCCGGTCATCAGGCTGGGACGGTCGAGCGAGGCTACCGGTGTGCCAAGAATGGTCCACTGAGAACGTGGACGGCGCCTTGCCGATCGGTCCAGCGGTACGTTGAAATGCCGGTTGCCGACCAGATCGCCATAGCTGAGCTGACGGGTGCTGCCAGATATGACGCCAGCCGACACGCGAAGACCGGCAACGGGTTCGCCCAGCGCCTGGGCCGCCATGGCCAACAGCGTCTCTCGCGCCGTCGCGGCTGCCAAGGCGAGATTCTCCGAATTGAAATTGACTGGCGTGGATTGGCTGCCCGAGGTCGTGCCCTGGTTCGGGCACAGGGCGGTGTCGCATTGGATCAAGCTGACGCGGGCAATCGGCACACAAAGCTCTTCCGCCACGAGTTGGGTCTGGGCCGTGAACATGCCCTGGCCGAAGTCGCACTTGCCGGTAAAGGCGGTGACGTTTCCATCCGCGCCGACCTTGAGCCATGAATCCAGGTTCCTGGGGTCGATATGCGAGGGGGCGGTGCCGAAGGCACCCTTGGCGCGGGCGCTCGCGAAAGGGGCGCCGAAGCCGACCACCAGCCCCCCTTCGAGCACGGTGCGGCGGGAGGGATTCATGTTTTCCTACCGTCGGCATATCTGCGGATCGCGCGGAGCATGCGGCCGTGGGCGAAACAGCGGCAAAGAATCCCGCGCAAGGCAATGCGGATATCGGAATCCGAAGCTTTGGGGTTGGCATCCAGGGCCGCCTTGGCGGTGAGGATCACGCCGCTGAGACAGAAGCCGCACTGGGCCGCACCCTCTTCGATGAAGGCCTGCTGGATGGGATGAGGCCTTTCGGGGCTTCCCAAGCCCTCAAGCGTCGTCACATCATCTGATCCGACTGTTCCGACCGGCGTCACGCAAGATCGTATGGCGCGCCCGCGCAGGATCACGGTGCAGGCACCGCACTGGCCCAGGCCGCAGCCGAATTTTGGGCCGTTGAGCCCCAATTCGTCGGCCAGGACGAACAGCAGCGGCGTGTCAGGCTCGGCGGTCAGCCGGCGCGCCTGGCCATTTACGGTGAGGGAGATTTCGACCAAACCAACTCCTCCATCCGCCGACGATGTGAGGCACGGCCGACGGATGGGACTTAAAAGTTGCGAGGAGTCTGGCCATTTCTCGCCGCGATGCAATCCCTCTCAAATGGCACCGGTCACATTACGGTGAACCCGATTCCATGTTCAGGTACACGAATTGGATGTACACTGCCGGCGCGCTTGGGGCAGAGGAGGTTTTGCGATGAAGCCGTTTCTGCCCGCTCTTCTGCTTCTCCTTTTGCTTTTGCCCTTGGGGGCCGCGGCGGAACAGCCCACGACGGAGGTGCTCGGCTATCATGGCGACGCCGCGCGTACCGGCAACTTCGTGATACCGGCGCTTACCTATGCGGCGGCTTCAAAACTTCATCGCGACCCGCGCTTCCAGCCGCGGATTCAAGGGGCCGTCAACGCCCAACCGCTATTCTGGAAGGCAGGAACCGGTACGGCTCTTCTCATCGTCGCAACGGAAGCCGACGATGTCTATGCGCTCAATGCGCAGACAGGAGCAACGGTTTGGGAGGAAAAGCTCGGGACGCCGGTTAAGCGCTCAGAGCTTCCCTGCGGCGACATCTTTCCCTTGGGTATCACCGGAACGCCGGTCATCGATGCCGGGCGCCAAGCCGTCTATCTCGATGCGATGATCGAGGGGCGAGACGGGCGGCCGGAGCACGCGATTTTCGGCCTGTCGCTCAAGGACGGGTCGGTGCTGCCGGGTTGGCCGGTTGACGTCGCTGCCGCGCTTAAGCGTCAGGGGGTTGCGTTCAATACCTCTTATCAGAACCAGCGCGGAGCGCTCGCGGTTCTGGGCGACCGCATTTATGTGCCCTTTGGCGGCCATGATGGGGATTGCGGCACCTATCACGGATGGGTGCTGGGGGTGCGCCTCGATCAACCGCACGCGCTCATACAATGGCACACGCAAGCCGGCGGCGGGGCGGTATGGGCGCCCGCAGGCGTGAGCAGCGACGGCAGTCACCTTTTCGTTGCGACCGGCAACACGATGGATGCCGAACAATGGGGTGGCGGCGAGGCGGTGGTGAGGCTGTCGCCGGATTTGCGCTTTTCCGGCCCCGCCGATTATTTCGCGCCGGCCGACTGGCGGACGCTTGATGACCGGGACCTCGATCTCGGTGGCGTTGCGCCGGTGCTCTTCGACCTCGGAGCAAGGCACTTGGCCATTTCGCTTGGCAAGGATGGCAAGGCCTATCTTCTCGACCGTGATCGCCTGGCGGGGGTGGGCTCGGCTCTGGTGTCAAAGGAGGTTTCGACCGGGCGCATCTTGGCCGCCGCGGCGGCGGTGCCGATGGGAAGCGACGAACTTGTCGCCTTCGGCGGGCGAGGATCGGACTGCCCGCGCGGTGGCGGAAACGGCCTTACGGTGTTGAAGGTAAGTGCCGCGCCAGCCACGATCGCTACGGCCTGGTGCGCAAGCGTGGACGGCCGCGCCGCGCCGATAGCGACGACCATTGATGGCGTGCGCGACGCGATCTTCTGGATGGTTGGGGCGGAGGGCGACGACCGGCTTCACGGTTTTCGTGCGGCCAACGGCCAGCAGATCTACGAGAGCGGCGAGCTTGCGGGTCTCGAGCATTTCCAGACGCTGATCGCCACACCCAGGCGCCTCTTCGTCGCCGCCGACGGCGCCGTCTACGCGTTCGCCTTTTAAGAGCTTCGCGGTTCAACTCATGCAGGCCATTTGACAAGAGCGGCCTGTTGGAACCAGTCGGACATGACACGGGAGCGAATTGGGGTCGCTTGGTTTTGCAGGTTCCTGGGTGGTGATTTTGATTATCTCTTTCCTATCAGTTGGTTACGGTGCGACCGCAGGTAGGCGGGGATCGGTGCAGCCAAACGCGGTCTTGAATGTGAAGCCTTCTGGGTTCAATCTTGCGAGCGGCGCCAGTTGCCGCCCGCGCGGTTGCAACGGGCGCCAAGTCCTGCCCTCAACGGAGGCCCTGATGTCGGCTGCTCTATTTTCCGAATCCGATGACTATGTTGCGCAGTTGATGCGCGAAGTCCGCGCGTTGCCCGCGCTCGCCCAGATCGGGCGGCGCAGCTTTCTGAAGCTTGCAGGCGCGGGCGGGGCAGGGCTGATCCTGGGATTCCATCTGGGTGCCGCCGATGCCGACTCCGAGACGCCGCAGATGAGCGGCGAGGTCAGCAAGGCCCCGGCGATCAACGCCTTTGTTCGGGTGGCTCCGGACAATACCGTGACCGTTTATTCCAAGGGTCCGGAAATTGGCCAGGGCATCAAGACGGCTTTCGGCCTGATCATTGCCGAGGAACTCGACGCCGACTGGAACCATGTGGTGGTCGAGCAGGCCGACGTCAATCCGAAAGTCTATGGCTATCAGGGCGCCGGCGGGTCCACCTCGATTCCGCGCGCCTGGGACCAGTTGCGTCAGGCCGGCGCCGCGGCGAAAGCCATGCTGATCGCCGCTGCCGCGAAGGAATGGAAAGTCAAGGCGTCCGACATCACGGCGCAGGATTCACTCATCACCCATGGCCCGAGTGGGCGGACCGGAAACTACGGGTCGCTGGCCACTCTGGCGGCCAAAATGTCCGTGCCAGACCCCTCCACGCTCACGCTCAAGAGCCGCAGCCAATACCGCCTGTTGGGCCGGCGCCATCATGGCGTGGACGATCCCAAGGTCGCCACCGGCAAGCCGCTGTTCGGCATCGACGTGAAGCTGCCGGACCTGGTCTATGCGAATTTCACCAAATGTCCGGCGGTGGGGGGTAAGGTCAAATCCGCGAACCTCGGCGAAATCAAGACGCTTCCCAATGTGATTGACGCCTTCGTGGTGGAAGGCACCGGCAAGCCCACGGAAGTCATGCCGGGTGTGGCCATTATCGCGGCCAACACTTGGGCCGCGTTCCAGGCCAAGAACAAGCTCAAGGTGAATTGGGATGAAAGCGAGGCGTCCAAGGATTCCACGACGCAATTTTCTCGGCGCGCCAGGGAATACGCCAAGAATTTCCCCACCAAGTTGGACAGCGATGCAGGTGATGTAAATGTGGGGGATGTCGACGAATCTTTCGCCAATGCCGCGAAGATCGTGGACGCCTATTACGAATATCCCTTCGCCGCCCACGCCAACATGGAGCCCCAGAATACAACGGCCCACTGGCATGACGGCATCATGGAGATGTGGGTGCCGACCCAGCAACCCAATAGCGGCCTTAAGATCGCCGCCACCGTAGCCGGCGTGCCCGAAGACAAGGTGGTGATCCACCAGACACGGGTGGGCGGGGGCTTCGGCCGCCGGTTGATGAACGACTATACGGCGGAGGCCGCCGCGATCGCCCTCAAGGTGAAGGGCCCGGTCCATCTGCAATGGACGCGAGA
>JBOHKF010000152.1:0-1698 GCA_050729015.1 Rhizomicrobium sp.
CCGTCAGATCGCTCTGGGTGAGGCGCGCGATCATCCGATAGATTTCCTGCATCGCCGGACTGCGCCCGATCAGGGGCAGCCGATCCTCGGCCTCTTGCGGCGGCGTGGGCGGCTTGGCTTGCGGAGCCGCCAGGGCACGCGCCACGACACCAATCAGCTCCTTGAGGTCGAAAGGCTTGGGCAGATATTCGAACGCGCCCCGTTCCGCGGCGGTGATGGCGGTAAGAAGCGTGTTCTGCGCGCTCATCACCAGGATCGGCATGTCCGGGCGCAGGCGTCTGATGCGGGGAATGAGATCGAAGCCGCTTTCATCGGGCAGCACCACGTCGGTGATGACAAGATTGCCTTCACCCGCGGTCACCATCTTCCACAGGCCCGCCGCGGTGGCGGTGGCGCGTACCTCGTAGCCAACCCGCGCTAGGGCCCGATGCAGCACGGTGCGGATGGCGCTGTCGTCGTCGGCAATGAGGATGGTGGCCATTAAGCCTCCCTTGCAGATGCGATGGGAAGCAGCACGCGAAAAGTTGTTCGCCCCGGCGCGGAATCGCATTCGATTACGCCGCCGTGATCGCCCACAATCTTGGCGACCAGGGCCAGGCCCAAGCCGGAGCCGCGGGGCTTAGTGGTGACGAAGGGATCGAAAATGTGGGGCAGAAGGCCGATCGGCACCCCCCTGCCGTTATCGCGCACCAGGACTTCGAGGGGAAGCGAGGCCCGCTCACCGGAGGATCCGGCGCCAAAGCGCACGCCCGGGCGATAGCTGGTGGCAAGCGCGATCTCGCCGCCCGTCTCGGGAAGAGCGTCCACCGCGTTACGCACCAGATTGAGAAAAACCTGGATCAGCCGATCGCGGTCGCCGGCCACGGGCGGCAGCGAGGGATCAAAATTCTCGACAAATCGGCAGCCACGCGAGAAGCCGGATTCCGCGACGCGCCTCACCCGGTCCAGCACTTCATGAATGTTGACGGGCCGGCGCTCGAGAACGCTGCTGTCGCCGAACGCCTCCATGCGGTCGATCAGGGCCCGGATGCGGTCGCTCTCCTCGCAAATCAGCCGGGTCATTTCGCGTTCGCCGGGCGGAAGATATTCTTCAAGCAACTGGGCCGCGCCGCGGATACCGGCCAACGGATTCTTGATCTCGTGCGCGAGCACTTGCGCCATGCCATGCATGGACCTGACAGCGTCTCGCGCCAGCCATTGACGGTCCATGCGATGGGCCAGGCTGCGCTCGAAGAACGCGATCACCAGCGCGCCACCCGAGAGCGGACTGACGATGACGTCCGCCACCCGCTCTCCGTGCCGGGGCGCGGAAAGATCCAGGTCTCGCTCCACCGCGGTTGCTTCGCGCGCCCGCACCTGATCCAACAAGTTGAGCAAGGGCGAGCCGAAGGGAAGAAGATCGGCCAGGCTGTGCTTCCGAAGGACGGCGGCGCCGGTGGTAAAAAACTGCTCGGCCGAAGGATTGGCGTAAACGATGTCATGACCCGCGCCCACTACCAGGATCGGCTGGGGCAACGCGTTGGCGATGGAAAATTCCGGATCATCAAGGCTTGGCATGTCCAATCACGATTGCCTAAGATTTAAGCATTGGCATGATTATAGGCAATGCTCGTAGAAATGAACAAGGATGGCCCAGTGTGCGCCCAGTGTGCGCCCAGTGTGCGCTTGTCATGTCCTATCAGGTCCTGGAAGTAATTG
>JBOHKF010000153.1:0-2224 GCA_050729015.1 Rhizomicrobium sp.
CACCATCGCCATTCAGACCGCCGGTTACCGGGTGGCCTTCGACACCGGCGCGGTCGCCTGGACCGAAGCGCCGGCCACCTTCCGCGGCCTCTCGCGCCAGCGTTTCCGGTGGTCCTTCGGGACCTTGCAATGCTTGTGGAAGTATCGCCGGGTCACCTTCAATCCCCGCTTTGGCGAACTGGGCCTGGTGGCGCTGCCCCAGGTCTGGCTGTTCCAGATCCTTCTCACCACCTTGGCGCCGGTCGCCGATCTGCTTCTGGTGTGGCAACTCGTGGGGCAGTGGATCGCCTACAAGCAGCACGGGGCCGAGTTTACCAACGGCGATCTCAAGCTGGTCGGCATTTATTATTTGGTTTTCGTGGTCGTGGACCTTATGGCGGCACTGATCGGCTTTGTGATGGAGGCCGGCGAGGACTGGCGGCTAATTCTCTGGTTGCCGTTGCAGCGCTTCGGCTATCGCCAGCTCATGTATTACGTGGTGCTGCGATCCATCGCCATGGCGCTGCGCGGCGCCTTGGTGGGCTGGGGCAAGCTCGAACGGCAGGGCACCGTCAAGCCAAGCCCCGTCTTCCGGACTTAGTTGCGGACGAATCATCGGCCGGTGCAGGTCCAGGCCCCAAGTCCTGTCCTATCGGAAAAGTCCTGCCCTACCGGAAATCTCGCGATGGCGGCAGGATGCGCAGGTTTCGGGGATGGCGGTGGGCGGGCGGCAGGAAAGGCAGTGCATCGCCTGAAAGCAGCCGCAGATCCGCGCTTCTGTCGGTGAGTTTTTCGGCCATCAGATGCACCACGTCTTCCGGGCTCTTTTGCACCCTGCCTTCGACCAGAAGCAGGCGCGCACCCATTGCTTCCTTGCGGAAAGTCTCGAACGTCTTCGCCCAGATCACCACATTCAAGATTCCGGTTTCGTCGGAAAGAGTGATGAAGACCGCATTGCCCTCGCCGGGCCGCTGGCGCACCAGGACCACTCCGGCCGCGCGGGCGCGTTGGCCGTCGGCGTGCCCCCCCACCGCTTTGCAGGTGACGATGCCTTCTTTGGCGAAACGGGAACGCAGGAAGAGGGTGGGATAGGCTTTGAGCGAAAGTCTCATCGTCTGGTAGTCGGTCAGCACATGCTCGCTCAAGGGCATTGCCGGCAAGGGCGCGATATGTTCGGTGCCCTGGTCGGGTTGGGAAAGGCTTTCGAACAGGGGAAGCGGGCGGTCGGCCGGGAGGCGGCGTACCGCCCACAGGCCCTCGCGGCGATCGAGGCCGAAGCCGCGCAGGGCATCGGCTGCCGCCAGCTTTACCAGCGCCGGCCTGGCAAGGCCGGTGCGGCGGACGAACGTCGCGAAATCGCGATAGCCGAAGCCGCGATTCTCCCCGATGATTTGCGCATCGGCTTCGCGGAAACCGTCAATCTGGCGAAGACCAAGACGCACGCAGAGGTTGCCTTTCTGGTCGCGTTCCAATGTGCAATCCCAATGGCTGTAAGCGGCATCGCAGGCCAGTACCCTCACCCGATGCTCCGCTGCGCAGCGCACGATTTCCGCCGGCGCGTAAAAACCCATGGGCTGCGAATTCAAGAGCGCCGCGGCGAACGCGGCGGGGTGATGCTTCTTGATCCATGCCGAGACATAGACCAGGAGCGCGAAACTGGCAGCGTGGCTTTCGGGAAACCCATAGGAGCCGAAGCCCTTGATCTGCTCGAAACAGGCGCGCGCGAATTTCCGTTCATAGCCGCGGCGGGTCATGCCGTGGATGAACTTCTCCTCGAACGTTGCGATGGTGCCCGAATGGCGGAAGGTGGCCATGGCGCGGCGCAGACCGTCGGCCTCGTCGGGCGAAAATCGGGCGGCAACGATCGCCATCTTCATGGCTTGCTCCTGGAACAGGGGAACTCCCAGCGTCTTGCCAAGAACCGGCACCAGTTCTTTTTTATCGCCGCTTTTGCCGGGCCCCGGAATGGCGAAGACGATATCGGGATTCGCCCTTTTGGCTTTGCGTCGCTTCAGATAGGGATGGACCATGCCGCCCTGGATGGGGCCGGGCCGCACGATCGCCACTTCCACCACCAGGTCATAAAATTCGCGGGGGCGAAGGCGCGGCAGCATGTTCATCTGCGCCCGGCTTTCGACCTGAAACACGCCCACCGCATCGGCCTTGCACAGCATGTCGTAGACCTCGGGCTGTTCGCGCGGCACCGTGGCGAGCGAGAACTCCCGGTTCTCGTGCTGGCGGAACA
>JBOHKF010000154.1:0-2941 GCA_050729015.1 Rhizomicrobium sp.
CGGTGGCGGTGGTGGTGCCGTCGCCCGCCGCGTCATTGGTCTTGGAGGCGACTTCGCGCACCATCTGAGCGCCCATATTCTCGAACTTGTCGGCGAGCTCGATCTCCTTGGCCACCGCGACACCGTCCTTGGTGGTGCGGGGGGCGCCGAAGCTCCGGTCAATAACCACGTTGCGGCCCTTAGGACCCAAGGTCACCTGCACCGCATCGGCGAGGATATCGACGCCGCGCAGAAGCTTGTCGCGGGCGTCGGCGCCGAATTTCACATCTTTGGCTGCCATTCATGTCTCCTGAATTCGGTTGAAATTTTCACGTGGTGGGTGCGGTCGGTTCTTTAATGGCCTACCGCTTCGCTTATTTGAGGGCGCCTACTTCTTCTTTCGGCCTTCGATCACACCCATGATGTCGCTCTCCTTCATGATGAGGAGCTCCTCGCCATCAATTTTCACTTCGGTGCCCGACCATTTGCCGAACAGTACCGAGTCGCCCGCTTTCACTTCCAGCGTGGTGCGCTTGCCGGTCTTCTCATCCACGGCGCCGGGACCGACCGAGACGATCTCGCCTTCCTGCGGTTTCTCCTGGGCAGTGTCGGGGATGATGATGCCGCCGGCGGTTTTGCTGTCTTCCTTGATGCGGCGAACGACCACGCGGTCGCCAAGGGGACGAAACTTCATGCTTGCCTCTCCTAAAGGATTGGTTCTAAGACGAAAAACGAACGTGGCAGCACTCTACTCATGAGAGTGCCAACCATCGTCGCCGGCTATTTATGGGTAGTTGCATGAAAGGTCAAGGAGGGCGGCCGGTCGAGCCACTCGCCGCCGATCGCCTTGCGCCCCGCGACGGGTGGGGAACATCGGCCGGCTTGCCGCCTTTTCGGCCGCTTCCTACAGTTAACGAATTGGAAATCGCGGGCGGGCGAAACTGGCAGGCCGAAGCCCAAAGGCTTGAATGCCATGACCAGGGTCCTGATCGCGCTCACCGCGCTTTTTGCCAGCGCCGCCTTGGCGGTGGCGATGGCGCTTTTCACGGGCTGGCCGGTCGCGATCCTTTCCGGCGGCCTCGCCTTTCTTTTCAGCCAGCAGATTCAGAGTAGCTGGCAGCGCCGCCGCGATCGGCGCGCCACCCGGCGGGACCTGGCGTCCTTGAGGCGCATGACGCTGGAGTTCGATCAGTCCCTCAACGCGACACGCCATCGCATGGACGACCTGGGCAAGCAGTTCGAGTCCAAGACCGAGGCCCAGGGACGCAAGATCGTTGCCGAACTCAAGCTCCTGGAAGGCTTGATGCGGGAATTTGCGGGTCGCGTCGCCAAAAGTGCCCGTGCCGCCCAGGCGCGCGTCGAACCCGAAGACGTGATGCGGACCGGCCGCCGCCAGGGAAGCGTCCGCGCCTATATCGCCAGCATGGGCGAGGGCGAGCTTCTGGAGACGATCCGTTCGAGCCTCGAGGAAAATCGCGTCGATCTCTATCTTCAGCCCATCGTCAGTCTGCCGCAGCGCAAGTTGCGCTATTACGAGGCCTTGTCGCGCTTGCGGGCGGAAGACGGCCAGGTGATCATGCCCGCGCAATACATGAAAGTGGCGGGTCCGGCAGGCTTGATGAGCGTGGTGGACAACCTGCTTCTCTTCCGTTGCGTTCAGGTGGTGCGGCGCCTCACCCAGAAGAGCCGTGGCTTGGGCATCTTTTGCAACATCTCGGCCGAAACCCTCAAGGATGCCGAATTCTTCCCGCAATTCCTGGACTATATGCAGGCCAACCGCGATCTTAGCGGCCAGATTGTTTTCGAATTTTCGCAAACCGCCGTAAGCGGCGCCGGCATCCAGGGTGAAATGAACCTGGCGCGCCTTTCCGGCCTGGGTTTTGCGCTTTCCATGGATCATGTCGAAAGTCTTGTTCTCGATTATGTGAAGCTCAAAGCCATGGGTTTCCGGCACTTGAAAGTGCCCGCCGCAATGCTGACCGGCGGGATGAACCGCACCGGCAGCGAAATTGCCGCGGAAGACTTCAAGACTCTGCTTGGGCGCCACGGCCTCAATCTCATTGCCGAGCGGGTCGAAGAGGAGCACACGGTGGTGCAGCTTCTCGAGTATGGCGTGGATTACGCCCAAGGCTTCCTGCTCGGCGAGCCGCGCGCGCTCAGGGAGGAGTCAAGGCCGCCTCAGCCGGACGTCGGTCCCGTGGTGGCATTGCGCCGGGCCGGCTGAGTTCCCGCGCACCCGGATTTGACGACCGCAATCGCCCGTGTCATCCGGGACCATGCCCCTACCCCGGCTCATTGACGGCCTGTCTCAAATTGCCGCCCAATACGATGTTCTTCTCTGCGACGTCTGGGGCGTGATTCACGACGGCCGCGCCCCCTTCGAGGAAGCTGCCGAGGCGCTTCGCCAGTTCCGCCGGCGGCACGGCAAGGTGGCGCTCGTCTCCAATGCCCCCCGGCTCGCGCCCCTCCTTGAGGAGCAGTTCCGCAAGATCGGTGTCGCCACCGATTTCTACGACGCCATCGTGACATCGGGCGGCGCCACGCGCCAGGACCTGATCCGGCGCGGGCCTCTTTCACTTTATTATATGGGTCCCGAGCATGACCTTTCGTTGCTGGAAGGGCTCTTTATCGAAAGAACCGGCCTCGAACAGGCGGACATCGCGCTTTGTGTGGGGCTCAAGGACGATCTCACGGAAACACCCGCCGATTATTCGGGGGTCCTGGCGCAAATGCGGGCCAGAAAGCTCCCGATGCTGTGCGCCAATCCCGATCTTAGGGTCTACCGCGGCCAAAGACTCTGCTGGTGCGCGGGCGCGCTGGCCAGCGCCTATGAAGAGCTGGGCGGCAGAGTGGCCTATTTCGGCAAGCCCCACCCCGCCATCTACCGGGCGGCGCTGGCGGCGGCGGGGAAACCGAAAAAGCCGCTGGCGATCGGCGATGCCCTCATCACCGACCTCAAAGG
>JBOHKF010000155.1:0-5929 GCA_050729015.1 Rhizomicrobium sp.
GTTCGGGCAAGATCATGCGGCGAATCCTGCGCAAGATCGCCGAAGGCGATATCAAGAATGTCGGCGATCTCTCGACCCTCGCCGATCCTTCGGTGGTGGACGATCTGGTCAAGAACGCAAGACGCTAGGCATGTTTATCTTTCTCTGGATTCTCGGCTCCATGGGGGTCGCCTATGCCGCCAAGGTGACGGCGCGCCAGCCCTTCTGGTGGTTCATGCTGTCCATCGTCTGCACGCCGCTGGCGACCGGCATTGCCTTATGGGCGATGAATCGATGGGGGATCCGGTTCATCCGCCCGACATGAGAGCGGCATAGCCGTCCATCGCGGCGGCAAGTGCGACGTCCTTCTCCGTCACCCCGCCGGCGTCGTGGGTGGCAAGCGTCACCTCGACCCGGTTGTAGACGTTGAACCATTCAGGATGATGATCCATCTCGGCCGCCTTGAGCGCCACGCGCGTCATGAAAGCGAAAGCCGCGTCGAAATCCACGAACTGGAAGGTGCGGGTGATGGCTTCGCGCTTCTCGGCCAGCCGCCAATCCGGAAGGCGCTTCACGGCCGCCTTCAATTCCTCAATCGGTATTTTGGTCATGTCGCCTCCAAAGGGTAGTCGCGCTCTATGTGATAGATGCTGCCGCCGTCGGTAAGAAGACTGGAATAAAGCTGAAAATCCGTCACTCGGAATTTGGGGCTGACGAAAAGCGCGTGGTGGGTTAGCCATTCCACCACCTTGGCATTTTCCGGATGCTTGAGCCGCGCCAGGGTCACATGGGCCGTGAATTTGTGCGGATCACGTGGCTCGCCGACGCGCCGGATGGCGTTGTCCACCTTGCGTTGCAGTTGGGCCAGGGGCTCGCCGGCGCGCGCCGAAACCCAAAGCGTATGCGGCTGCCGGTTGCCGAACTGGCCCGCGCCATGCAGCTCCAGGTCGAAAGCCTTGCCTTCGATGCCGGCGAGTGCGTCCTCGAGCATCGCGGCTTCCCGTCCATCCGCCTCGCCGATGAATCGCAACGAGAGATGCAATTGCTCGCGGGTCTGCCAGCGGGCGCCCGGCACCCCGCCCTGGATCAGCATCAGGCATTGCGCGATCGGCTCGGGTATCGCCAGGGCGACGAACAATCTCATCGCGCCAGCCGCCCCAAAGCTAACCGGTCGCGGAAAAGGAGAACCACCGCTGCATACCCAATCCCCGCGCAAAGAATGGCAGCGAGAAGGCCGGCGAGGTCGGCCAGCCGGCCTTGAACCATAAGGTGGGCGCCGTGGCTGCCGATCCAGGCCCCGGCGCCGGTGGCGATGGCGGCCAAGAGCACCGGCGGCAACGCCCGCACGAACCCGCTTTCGATCGCGAGCAAGGCCTGGCTTTTGCCCGACCAGGTGAGGATTGCGACGTTGATCCAGGCGCCGAAAGCCGTTCCCAGCGCGACGCCGGCGACGCCCAGATTGAGCCCCCACACGAAGAACACCTTGAGCGCGATATTGGCCAGGATGGCGGTGACCGTCGCCTTGGCGGGAGTCATCGTGTCGTGGCGCGCGTAAAAGGTGGAGGCGACGATGCGGATCAGCGCCATGGCGGGAAGGCCCGCGCCATAGGCGGCAAGCGCCAGCGCGGAAAGCGAGGCGGCGCGCCCGTCAAATGCACCATGAGCGAAAACCGCGCGCATGATGGTGCCGGGGATGGCGAGGAAGGAGACCGCAAAAGGCAGCGTGAGGAGCAAGGTCAGGGCGGCCGAGCGGTTCTGGGCAGCGTCCGAACCGGCGCGGTCGCCCTTGGCAAGGCGGGTGGACATCTCCGGCAACAGCACTGTCCCCAGCGCGATACCGAGAACGCCCAGGGGCAATTGGTTGATGCGGTCGGCGTAATAGAGTGCGGTGCGGCTTCCGGGGGGAAGATAGCTGGCAATGAAAAAATCGATCAGCGGCGCCACCACCACACTCGCGGCGCCGAACGTAACGATGCCGAACGCCTTGAAGAATTCCTTGATTTCAGGGGTCCAGCGCAATCCCACGAACCGCAGCGTAAGGCCTTCGCGCCGCCCTGCCCACAGCATGAACAGCAACTGTGCCACCCCGGCCAGCGCCACGCCCCAGGCCGCACCATAAGCGGCATTGGGAAAGAACCGCGCCGAGAGAAGGCCCGCGATCATCGCCAGGTTGAGGAGATTGGACCACGCCGCCGCCGCCCAGAATTTTTCGATGGCGTTCAGCATCGCCGAAAGCTGGATCGCCACCACGGTCAAAATCAGGTAGGGAAAGGTGATGCGCGCCAGGCCGGCGGTGAGATGGCGTTGCTGAGGGCCATAGCCGGGCACGAAGGCATCCACCAGCAGCGGCATCGCGATCATCGCCAGCACCAGGATCATCGCCTGTGCCGCCATCTGCCAGGAAAAAATCCGGTTCGCGAACAACTCCGCGGCCCGGTGCTCGCCCCTGGCATGAAGAGCCGCGTAGCGCGGCAGGAAGGCGGGGTTGATCGTGCCCTCGCCGAAGATGGCGCGGAAATAGTTGGGGAACAGGAAGGCAAACAGGAAAGCATCCGACAAAATGCCGTTGCCCAGAATCGCCGCCATCAGGATATCGCGGGCAAAACCGGTTAGGCGCGACAGGAGAGTGAAGCCCCCCACCGAAAGAAGGCGCCGGAACATCAGGGCTTCTTTTGGGCGGCCGCTTCTGCCACCAGTTTTTTCACCAACGGGAGAATGCGGGCGACGATCACCTTTACCCCGGCGGGATTTGGGTGAAGGCCATCGGGCTGGTTGAGCTTGGGATCGAGCGCCACCCCGGCGAGGATGAAGGGGTAGAACAGGAGGTGGTGCTCCTTCGCCAGCCTGGGATAGATGGCGTCGAACCGGGCCACATATTCCGGCCCCAGATTGCGCTGCGCCTTCATGCCGGTGAGCAGCACCGGGATGCGGTCCTTCTGGAATTTTGCAAGGATGGCATTGAGGTTGGTTTCGGTTTCGGCCGGGGCGATGCCGCGCAACATGTCGTTGGAACCCAACTCCACGATGGCGGCATCGGGATGGCCGGCCAACGACCAGTCGAGCCGCGAGAGCCCATCGGCACTGGTATCCCCCGACACCCCCGCATTCACCACATTGGCGTCGATCCCGGATTTCCTAAGCGCCTCCTGCAACCGGGTGGTGAACTCGGTTCCGGGAGGCAGGCCATAGCCCTGGGTAAGGCTTGTCCCCAGCGCCAAAATTTGGATGGGACGCGCCAGGGCCGGGTGGGCGATGAAAGCCAGCGAAAGGGCCAATGTCGTGCTAATGAGAAACTTGAATCGGCCGGTCATCAGCCCCACCCTATCCGATCGAGTATAAGATGCAGACTCCCCCCGCGGCCCGGGATTTGCCCGCCATTTCGCTTAGCCAGGTGGCGCTCACGCTGGCGAGTGCCGCGGGCCCGGTCAACATCCTGCATGATATTTCGCTTGCCGTGCCGCAGGGTCAAGCCGTGGCGCTCACCGGCCCGTCGGGTTCCGGCAAATCGTCGCTGTTGATGGTGGCGGCCGGATTGGAACGGCCCACCGGCGGGCGCGTCGAAGTGGCGGGAGCCGACCTCACGCGCATGGGCGAGGATGCTGCCGCCCGCTTCCGCCGCGGCCGCGTGGGAATCGTTTTCCAGGCCTTTCATCTCATTCCTACCATGACCGCGATGGAGAATGTCGCCGTGCCCTTGGAATTGATGGGACTTGGAGACGCCTGGCAGCGCGCGGCGCTGGAGTTGAAGACCGTGGGCCTGGCGGAGCGGGGCGAACACTATCCCGGCCAGCTTTCCGGCGGCGAGCAGCAACGGGTGGCACTGGCCCGCGCCATGGCGCCTTGTCCGCAGATCCTGTTCGCCGACGAGCCGACGGGAAATCTTGACAGCGAGAATGGCCAAGCGGTTGCCGACTTGATGTTTGCCCTCAACCGGGAGCGGGGCGCTACCCTTTTCCTGGTGACCCACGAGGAAAGTCTGGCAAGGCGCTGCCAGAGGGTGGTGCGCCTGGAAAGCGGCCGCATCGTGGCCGACGAAATGTCTCGGACCATGAAGATACCGGCGTAATGGCCAGCCTCGCGCTCGCATGGCGAATGGCGCGGCGCGAATTGCGCGGCGGGCTCAAGGGCTTTCGCGTTTTCTTCCTCTGCCTGCTTTTGGGAACCGCGGCTATCGCCGCCGTGGAGTCGCTGAGCGACGCGTTCCTCACCAGCTTGCGCGATTCCGGTCGCACTCTACTGGGGGGCGACGTGGCGGTTCATCTGATTCACCGTCCGGCCACCGATGCCGAGCTGGCGTTTCTCCGTCGCTACGGCCGCGTTTCGGCCACCATCTCGATGCGCGCCATGGCCTACGCGCTACGCGACGGGAAAGTGAAGGAGCGCGAACTGGTGGAATTGAAAGCGGTGGACGATGGCTGGCCCCTGTTCGGCACCCCGCGCCTCACGCCCTTGATTCCCCTGGCCGACGCGATCCATTGCGAACAGGACGGAGTCTGCGGCGCGGCCGCGGAGCAGACCCTGCTCGATCGTCTGCACATCCGCCGCGGCGACTTGATCCGCGTCGGGACCGCCATCTTTCGCATTATTGCCACCCTCGACAGCGAACCGGACCGCATCGCCACGGGCTTTTCGCTGGGGCCCCACCTCTTGATCTCGACGCACGGGCTGCCCGCGACCGGCCTGGTCCAACCCGGCAGTCTGATAAACTATCGCTATCACGTTGGGTTTCGCCCCGGCGTTACGATCGCCCAGTTTCGCGCCGACGCCAAACGCGTCTTTCCCGATGCCGGCTGGCACATTCAGGACCGCAACGATGCCGCGCCGGGCATCCGACGCTTTGTCCGGCAAGTCTCCATGTTTCTTACCTTGGTGGGCTTGACCGCGCTGGGGGTCGGCGGGGTCGGGGCAAGCGAGGCGGTGGCAGCGTTCCTGGACCGGAAGCGTTTCGACATCGCGATCCTCAAGGCGCTGGGCGCCGATGGAAAGCTGATCTTTTCGATTTTCTTTCTTCAAGTTATGGCGATCGCCCTGGCCGCGCTGGCGCTCGGCGCCGCCATCGGCGCTTCGGCACCGTTTCTGCTCGCCGATGCTTACGGCTCGGTGTTGCCGCTGCCGCCGGCTCTGGGCATCTATCCTGGGCCTCTGCTCCTGGCCGCGGCTTTCGGGCTCTTGTCCGCGATCGCCTTTTGCGTGCCACCGCTTGGCCGGGCGCGCGAGATTCCTTGCGCCAGCCTGTTGCGCGAAAATGTAGCGCCTCAACATGTTTGGCCGCGCGCCGCGTACTGGGTCGTAGCCGGATTGTCGGGCCTGGGGATCGCAGGCTTGATGCTGGGACTGTCGCCCACCCCTCTCTACGCCGGTGAATTCCTGGGCGGTGCGATCATTCTACTTGCACTTCTGCGGGTCGTCGCCGAAGGCTTGACGCGTCTGTTGCGCACGCTGCCCCGGCCGCGTTCGCCGCTGGCGCGGCTGGCGCTGGGCGACCTGGTTCGGCCGGGCGCGGCCACCCACGGCGTTGTGACCGCCTTGGGCCTTGGCCTTACCTTGCTCGCCACCGTGATCCTGATCGACCGGACAATGGCCACCGAGGTGAACCAATCCCTTCCCAGCCGCGCGCCCAGCTTTTTCTTCGTGGATATCCAGCCCAACGAGGTGCAGGCTTTCGACCGCACCATCCAATCCTTCAACAGCGCGCACGACTATAAACGCACCCCCATGATCCGCGGCCGCATCACGGCTTTGAATGGCGTGCCTTCGGCCAAGGCCAAGGTGGCGAGCGATGTCAAATGGGTGTTGGCGGGGGATCGCGGCATCAGCTATGCGGCAACCCCGCCAAAGGGAACGGTTATCACCGAAGGGCGCTGGTGGCCGGCCAATTACGACGGACCGACCCTGATCTCGCTCGACCAGGACGTGGCCAACGGCACGGGCCTCGCGATCGGCGATACCC
>JBOHKF010000156.1:0-2627 GCA_050729015.1 Rhizomicrobium sp.
GTTCGGGCAAGATCATGCGGCGAATCCTGCGCAAGATCGCCGAAGGCGATATCAAGAATGTCGGCGATCTCTCGACCCTCGCCGATCCTTCGGTGGTGGACGATCTGGTCAAGAACGCAAGACGCTACACCGCTGCCGTGCCGCCTAACCCGGAATCTGTGGGGTCATAGCCGCCTTTTGAAGCAAGGCTCTGTGCGAAGGCAATATTTCGCGACCGTAATATTTGCATTAACCAAGCAATATCAATGTCTTGCGCGGTGGAGTGCCTTACCGTAGCAGGAAGAAAATCTGTGCCTTTTGCAGAGGATGCTTAAACGCTATGAGAAGTGAAGGATTTGTCTTGTCGCAATTGGGGACGGAAAGCATCACCCCGTTCCCGCAAATTGCGCCAAAGCCCAAGGAGACGTGGTCTTGCAGAACCGGGAAGAAGAAAAAAGCGTCAGCCGTCGGTCGCTGTTGAAATTGGTCGGCACCGCCGGCGGTGCTGCCATGATGTATCAAACCATGGCGGCAATGGGATATGTGGAGAAATCCGACTTCACCGGTCCCATCAAGCTGTCAGGCGCGCCCAAGGGTGCTTCGGTGCTGATCCTGGGCGCCGGCCTTGCGGGAATGACCGCAGCCTATGAATTGCGCAAGGCAGGCTATCGCGTGCAACTCCTGGAATATAACGGCCGGCCCGGCGGGCGGAACTGGTCGCTCTATGGCGGTGACACCTATACCGACATTGGCGGGGTCAAGCAGGAGGTGAAATTCGCCAAAGGGCTTTATATCAACCCGGGACCGTGGCGACTACCGCATCACCATTACGGCATTCTGCATTATTGCAAGGTGCTCAATGTGCCGCTCGAAACCTTCACCATGGTCAATTACAACACCTACATCCATTCGACCAAGGCATTCGGCGGCCAGCCCAAGCGGCGGCGCGAGATCGAGATGGATTTCACCGGCTATGTGGCAGAGCTGTTGGCCAAGGCTTCGAGCCAAAGCCGGCTCGATGGCGATTTCACCAAGGACGAAAAGGACGGGCTGTTGCAGATCCTGCGCCAATGGGGCGCCTTGGACAAGAATTACGAATACCGGAAGTCTCCCGGTGTCAGCGACCTGCGCGGCTATGTGGTGGACCCTGGCGGCGGGTTGATGCCGGCACCGGTCGATTCCGACCCGCTGCCGATCAAGCAGTTGTTCGAACCCAGTCTCTACACCTTCTTCGAGAGCCGTTCCTACGACTATCAGATGCAGTTGTTCGAGCCGGTCGGCGGGATGGGCATGATCGGCATGGCTTTCGGGCGCGCCCTGAATGGCTTGATCCGGTATAACTGCAAGGTCACTGCGATCCGGCAGGACAATAAAGGCGTCACCGCGACCTATATCGATTCCAGGAATGGCGGCATACCCCAAACCGCGCATGCCGATTGGTGCGTCTGCACCATTCCCGCTTCGATCCTCGGCCAGATTCCCATGAATGTGGGAGCGCCGATGAAGAACGCCATCGACCAGCTTTCCTACGAGTCGGCCTTCAAGGTGGGCCTGCAATTCAAGCGCCGTTTCTGGGAGCAGGACGAAGGCATCTATGGCGGCATCTCCTATACCGATCAGCCCATCACCAACATTGCCTATCCCTGCACCGACTATTTCAGCGACGGTCCGGCGGTGCTTCTCGGTGGCTACGGCTATGGCGACGATCTCGACGATTTTCATTTCGCGGCGCTGCCACCGGACGAGCAGGTGCGTTCCGCCGTGGAGCAGGGCTCCAAGATCCATCCCCAGTACAAGGCCGAATTCTTGAACGGCGTGTCGGTGGCCTGGCACCGGGTGCCCTGGACTTTGGGCTGCGCCGGGCACTGGACCGAGGAAGGGCGCGCCAAATATTACGCCGATCTCTGCGCCATCGACAACCGGATCGTGCTCGCCGGCGAGCATTGCTCGCGGCTGCCGGCCTGGCAGGAAGGAGCGGTGCTGTCGGCCCTGGATGCGATCAAGCGGCTCCATCAGCGGGTGATGACGGCCTGACGGCACGCGCGTCGGCATCGAGAAGAATGTAGGCGTGTTCCGGAATTGAACGCCGGCCGCCCCCCGATTCTTGCCAGAAGAAGAACGCCAGCACCAGGCTCGCCAGCGCTGCGAAAAAGCACCAGACGGAAACCAAACTCACAAAAAAGAGCGCCAACGCCACGGCGAAGCCGGTGCTCACCACAAGGCCGAACACCTTCAGGAATGGATCGGCGGCCAGGAGCGGCGGCGCGCAGGCGGCGAGCACATAGGCGGCGATCAGTCCGCGCGGAAAGGGATGATTGTTGACATAGACCAGGCTCAGTGGCGCCGGCCATGCCAGATAGGGATGGGCAAGGACATCCAACAGCGAATAGGCGGCGACGCCAGCGCCGGGAATTAGCAGGGCGAAGATCCACCGGCGGCGGCGCTTTTCCTGGGTCAGGCCGACGGCAATCGGCATCATGAGCGGCCACACGACCAGCGCGATCATGGCAAACAGGGAGGCAAGCAGGCGCCCGGCCTCATGCCCGTGAGGCACGCAGAGCCATAGGGCTCCTTCGACCGCCTGCTGTGCGGCAAACAGGATCGGGACGGAGGCCAGGGGAATTTGTCGCAGCTTCCTGGCTTTTGCC
>JBOHKF010000157.1:0-2812 GCA_050729015.1 Rhizomicrobium sp.
GAAGCTAAGCATGTGGCAGGAGGAAAGGGCCGCTACCAGCATGTCCTCCGGATCGCCCTTGGAGGGATCGCCTCCGTATGCGGCGGCCGCGGAAAATGTCACGGTTTCGCCATTCTTGAACCGGACCTGATGATTGCGAGAATAGCTCTCATAGGTGAAGGGCCCGTCCCCTTTCTTCCAGACCAATGAAATTCTGTGTTCGGCCATCGAACTCTCGCGGGAACCCGCTTCTGCGCTATGCAACCTTAAGTGCCTGCTCCAGGTCTTCGCAGAGATCGTCCGCGTCTTCCAGGCCCACCGACAGGCGCAGCAGGCCCGGCGTCACGCCCAGTTCGGCGCGGGCTTCGGGGGTGAGCCGCCAATGGGTGGTGGTCTCGGGATGGGTGATCAGACTCTTGGCGTCGCCCAGATTGTTGGAGATGTCTATCAGTTGGAGGGCGTTGGAGAGCCTGAACGCGGCCTTCTTGCCACCGTCCACTTCAAACGCCACCATGCCGCCTCCCGATTCCATCTGGGCGCGGGCGAGATTGTGCTGGGGATGGTCGGATCGGAAAGGGTAAAGAACCTTCGCCACCTTGCGCTGGCCCGCGAGGAAGTCCGCGACCTTGCTTGCGTTGTCGCCATGAGCCTTCATGCGGATATCCAGAGTCTCGAGACTCTTCAAATGCAGCCAAGCCGCGAAAGGACCGATGGACGGCCCGGTGGTGCGAAGCCAGGGCTGGAGATGTTTCACCAGAAAGTCCTTGCCGCAGCAAACCACCCCGCCCAGCGCGCGCCCGTGACCGTCTATATATTTGGTGGAGGAGTGGACCACGATGTGGCAGCCGAATTCGATGGGCCGCTGCAATACGGGGCTTGCGAAGGCGTTGTCCACCACCACCTTGACGCGGGCCTGGTCCGCCACCTTGGCGACAGCCTTCAGGTCCACGATCGAGAGCGTGGGATTTGATGGCGTCTCCAGGAAGAACAGACGCGTATTGGGCCTCAGGGCCGCTTTCCACTGCGCCACGTCGCCGCCGTCAACCAGAGTATGGGCGATGTCGAAACGAGGCAGGATTTCGCACACCACCGTCAGGCAGGAGCCGAACATCGCCTTGGCCGCCACCACATGGTCGCCCGCCTTGAGCGCGCAAAGCAGTGCCGCGGTGACTGCGGCCATGCCGCTGGCCGTGGCCTGCGCGGCCTCGGCACCCTCCAACGCCGCCATCCGGTCTTCGAACATGGCGACGGTGGGGTTGGCGTAGCGTGAATATTGATAGCCGCCGATCTCGCCCTTGAAGCGGGCTTCGGCTTCCTCGGCATTCTCGTAGGCGTAACCGGAGGTAAGGAAAAGAGCCTCGGAGGTTTCCTGGAATGGTGAGCGCATGGTCCCGGACCGCACCCCCGTGGTACGCTTGCGCCATTTGCCTGGCTTCTTGTTGGTCGCCATATGGAAGGAGCCCTTTCTTCGGGGGTTGTGACGCGGTTGCAGGTGATGCGTCAAGCTCTCTAGAGTCGCCGTCCCGAATGGTTCTTGGATGAAACGTCTTTATATCCTGCGCCATGCCAAGGCTCAGAAAGCCGGGCCCGGCCAGGACGATCACGCCCGTGCACTCACGACCGGAGGCATCGCCGAGGCCGAGGCGATGGGACGGCTTTTGCGCAAAAGCGGCGCCCGGCCGGAGCGGGCGCTGATCTCGACGTCCGCGCGCACGGTAGCGACCGCCAATCTGGTGTTGGGCAACCTGAAGCCGGTGCCGCGCGCAGATTACCGTGAAGAACTCTATTTGGCGCCGGCAGGACGGATCATCACCATGTTGAGAAGGCTTCCCGCAACGCTCGGCGCGGCGATGGTGGTGGGGCACAATCCGGGTCTTGAGGAATTGGCGATAGCCCTGACCCGCGAGCCGGTCAGGCGCAAGGAACGCGAAAGGCGAGCGGAGATCGAAGAAGGGTTTCCCACGGCGGCGCTGGCGGTGTTGGATTTCGACATCGACGGTTGGCGCGATCTTGCCGTCGGCACCGGAAAACTCGCCGATTTCGTCAGGCCAAAGGATCCATGACCCCAGATCGCGAGCCGTCAGATCGCGAACCGTCTGGGCGTCACGGCCAATTGCCTCCAGCCGAACGCCACCTCGCTCACCTCATGGCCGGCAAGCATGGCGCAGCGCTCGGCCACGCGAACTCCGCCCATGGCTTCATAGAAGTAGCAGGCATGGTTCTGGGCATGACTCCAGATCACGCAGGAATGGAAGGCCCGCATCTGGAGCGCCGCGAAGGCCCCATGAAGCAAGGCGCGACCCGCCCCCATGCTCAGGAAATTCGGATCCACATAAAGCGTGTAGATCTCGCCGTCGAAGCCCAGCCCCCGATCGCGCGACGCGCCGAAACCTGCAAGGCCGACAACGCCGTGGTGCGACAGTTCCGCCGTCATCACCGTGCCTTTCCGGATGGCGCGGTCAAGCCTTGCGGCATGAAGTTCCACGGACATGTTCGCAAGCAGCTTATGAGGAAGGATCGCTGCATAGGTGTCGCGCCAAGCCGCAACATAAATGCGCGCCAGGGGGACGGCGTCGCCCGGCCGCGCCTGCCTGAGACTCAATGCGCCATCGCTCATCGCCGCTCAAGCGTGGCGCAAGGGACATGGAACGGCAAGGATTAAATATTGGCGATCCTGCGCCGGCCGCTAACCCAGGACCGGCGTATCCTGTATCCGGGCGAAGAATTTGGCGTTCTGCTCCCCGCCCTGGGAATAATGTTTCGCGGCGGAAAAATTCGCGATTTCTTCGATATGCCGGGCGATATCGTCGGCCGTGGCCTCGTGGCCCAGATT
>JBOHKF010000158.1:0-2226 GCA_050729015.1 Rhizomicrobium sp.
GAATTTAAGGTCCAGCCCGCAACCTTGCATGCCCGCAACCTTGCATGGATGTCGGCTCGTGCCTAAGTCTTGCAAGGCCGTTGGGCTGATTTCCATAATGGTAATAGGGCCTTAGCCCTGTCAGGGACGAAAATGTCTATTCCGCAGTCCGTCGGGGGGCCGATCCAGAGCCGCGACGATCTGGTGCAGTTTCTTGCCAACGGTACCAAGCCGGCCCCGGCCTGGCGGATCGGCACCGAACACGAGAAGTTCGTTTACGACCTCAAGACGCTGAAGCCACTCGGCTATGAAGGGCGTCCCGGCATCCGGCAGTTGCTGGAGGGGATGACGCGGTTCGGCTGGACGCCAGTCAAGGAAGGCGAGAACATCACCGGCCACAGTTTGGGCGGCGCCTCCCTGTCGCTCGAGCCTGGCGGCCAATTCGAGCTCTCCGGCGCGGCCCTGAAGAACATCCATGAGACTTGCGCGGAAGTGAACACGCATTTGGTCCAGACCCGCGAAGTGGCCGCCGACATCGGAGCGGGCGTGTTGGGCCTGGGATTCGCGCCCAGTTGGGGTCTGGACGAGGTGCCGGCGATGCCCAAAGGTCGCTACGGAATCATGCGCCGCTACATGCCCAAGGTGGGAGGCTACGGTCTCGACATGATGTTTCGCACCTGCACGGTGCAAGTGAACCTGGATTTTTGCGACGAAGCCGACATGGTGAAGAAGTTCCGGGTCGGCCTCGCGCTCCAACCCGTCTCGACGGCGCTTCTTGCCAATTCGCCCTTCCACGATGGAAAGCCCTCGGGCTTTCTCTCCTACCGTGCCCAGATCTGGAGCGATGTGGATAACGCCCGCACGGGGATGCTGCCCTTCGTGTTCGAAAGCGGCATGGGCTTCGAGCGCTATGTGGATTATGCGCTCGATGTGCCTATGTATTTCGTCTATCGCGAGGGGCACTATTTCGATGTTTCGGGACGCAGCTTCCGCGATTTCCTGGCCCGCAAGATTCCGGATGTGGCGCATATCGAACCTTCCCTGTCGGACTGGGCGGACCATCTCACGACCATCTTTCCGGAAGTGCGGCTCAAGCAATTCCTGGAGATGCGCGGCGCCGATAGCGGCCAGTGGCGGCGCATTTGCGGGATGCCTGCCTTGTGGACGGGCCTTCTTTATGACGGCGTGGCGCTCGACGCTGCCTGGGACATGGTGAAAGACTGGAGCCCGGAAGAGCGCCAGGCGTTGCGGGATTCAGTGCCCAAGCAGGGCCTCAAGACGCCTTTTCGCAGGACCAATGCCCTCGCATTGGCGCATCGCATGCTGGAAATTGCGGCCGAGGGGCTGCGCCGGCGCTCAAAGCTGGATGGCGCCGGGATGAGCGAGGACGGCTTCCTCAATCCATTGCGCGAGCTTGTGGCCAAAGGCCAGACCCGGGCGGAGGAACTGCTTCACGCCTTGCGTTATGAGTGGAACGGCGATCTCTCCCGCCTTTTCCGGGACTATAATTTCCTCTGAATCATTCGGGCAGGGGAATGAATTCGGTCTCGTCGCCGGGAATTTTACCGAACCTGCCGGCGCGCCAATCCGCTTTGGCTGTTTCAATCCGGCTTTGGGACGAGGAGACGAAATTCCACCACAGGTGGCGGGGCCCGTCGAGCGGAGCCCCTCCGAAAAGCACCAGTCGGCCGCTCGCGTTTCCGAACAAGGTGATGGTCTCATTCTTCTCCAGAAACAGCATGGTGCCCTCGCCGTGGGTCTCCACGCCATGAGCGTCACCGCCAATCTGGACTTCGCCTTCCACGATGAAAAGCGCGCGCTCCTCATGCTCGGGCGTGACGGTCAAGATTCCACCAGCTTGGAAGCGGGCATCGGCATAGAAAATCGGCGAAAAGACCCTGACCGGCGAGCGAAGGCCGAACGCTTCGCCCGTCACCATCCGCAAGCGGACGCCCTTTTCCTCCCGTTCGGGAAGGAGGGCAGCGGCGAAATGCTGGAATTGGGGCTCGGTCTCTTCATCTTTCTGCGGCAGCCCCACCCAAGTCTGAATGCCATGGAGCCGGTGGCCCATCGCCCGCAGGTCTTGGCCCGTGCGCTCGGAATGGGCGATACCGCGTCCGGCCGTCATCCAATTGACGTCACCGGGACGGATCTCCTGGGCCGAGCCCAGCGTGTCGCGGTGCGTCTGCGCGCCGGCGAAAAGATAGGTGACGGTGGCCAATCCGATATGGGGATGAGGCCTCACGG
>JBOHKF010000159.1:0-2403 GCA_050729015.1 Rhizomicrobium sp.
TTTGTAGAATTCCATTAACTAGAAATTTCGACGTTTCCTTAAGAGGCCGTGGGCCATTCTCCCCCCAATAACAAAAAGGTGGGATTATGACGCGTCTCAGCTATGACAGCGTCGAAGCGCTGATCTACGATCCGGTGTCGGCCAACCGCACCGCGACGCGGGCGGCTTTGTACGCGCTGGGCTTTCGCCGGACGGAAACGGTTTCCACTCTGGAATCCATGGTCGAGGTGATCCAGAGACAGCCGCCCGATATCGTGCTGGCTGAAGCGCAAGGAGCGGCGGAGGATCTATGCCAGGCCGTCCAGCAATTCAGGCAGGGCGCGGCGGGCCATAACCCCTTCATTGTGATCATGGTGACGGCATGGGAAAAGAACGAATCGCTGATCGCCAAAGTGGTGGATTCGGGTGCCGACGATCTGCTGTTGCGGCCGTTTTCCACGGCGCTCCTGGGCATGCGCATCGAGACTCATATCGAGCGCCGTAAGGGTTTCGTGGTCACTACCGATTATGTGGGGCCGGATCGCCGCCGCGATGCGCTGCGCGTCAATGGCGACATATTCGAGCCGCCCAACTCGCTCAAGATGAAGGCCAAGGACAGGCTCTCGCCCGATGTCGTTGCCAAGAAATTGGACGAGGATCTGAAGGCGGCGCGTGAAAGGCTCAATGCCGAGAAGCTGCGGCGGGATTCGTTCCAGATCTGCGTGTTGTGGCGCCTGATGCAGGAAACGCGTCCCGGTGTGCCCCAATATCTCGTGGATCTCAAGAAACTGGGAAGTCTCAGCCATTCGATCGAGCGGCGGCTTAAAGGAAGCGAACACGCAAAGGCGCTGGAATACTGCGCGGCGGTCCTGGCGGCGGCCGAGGGACTGGAACTGGGCACCGACCGCAACGCTGCGATGCATCTTCTCGGGCAGGCCGGCCTTTCCTTGCACCAATATGTCTGTCCCGAACAATCGCCTGAGGACCAGTTGAGCGTGATAGACGCGACCGTGGCCCAGATCCGCATTCGCACTCAGACTGCCACCGCACTCGCCTCTTAGGCGGCAGGGTTCCGACCGTGGTGGTTCCGGCCGTGGTTCGGCTGGTTCCCGCAGCACCTTCCCATTTGCTCCGCTTTGCTCTAAAGACCGCGGCGTCAATAGCCGGGCCGTCCGATGCAGACTCTTCTTGTTGTTGCCGAATCGCTGATCGCCATCGCCCTCGTCATCTTCGTCCTCCTCCAGCGTTCGGAGGGCGGCGCGCTGGGCATTGGCGGCGGGGGCGGCTTGGGCGGTCTATTCAGCCCGCGCGGCGCAGCCGATACGCTGACCCGTGCAACCGCGGTGCTGGCCGCGCTGTTTTTTCTCACTTGCGTGGGACTCAATCTCGTCGCCCTTCATGGCCGCAACGAAAAATCGATTCTCGACGAACCCTCGAGCAGCCAGGGACCTTCGACGGCGCCCCGGCCCGGGCCGGCGAGGGCTCCCTTGCCGAGCGCCCCGCAGGTGCCGAAACCGCAGTAAGCCAGCCGCGACCGCCTTCAAAACGGCCCCGTGGGGGATAGCGAATGCGGCTGGCCGTAAGGGCGCCGACGAGCGGCCCTTAACCAGACCATCGGCCAAACGTATTTCGCGTCATTTCCATTTTCTGCTTGAGCTAGGCTGGATGTTTCGCCATGTTGGCCTCCCATGGCGCGGTTAATCTTCATCACCGGCGGCGTGGGTTCCTCACTGGGAAAAGGCTTGGCATCCGCCGCATTGGGGGCGCTGCTTCAGGCCCGCGGCTACAAGGTGCGGCTGCGCAAGCTCGATCCCTACCTCAACGTCGATCCCGGCACGATGAGTCCGTTCCAGCATGGAGAGGTCTATGTTACCGACGATGGCGCGGAGACCGATCTCGATCTGGGCCATTACGAGCGCTTCACCGGAGTGTCGGCGCTCAAATCCGATAACGTCACTTCCGGCCGCATTTACAGCCGGGTGATCGAAAGGGAGCGCCGGGGCGGCTATCTGGGCCGCACCGTGCAAGTCATTCCCCACGTCACCGACATGATCAAGGAATTCATTCTCGCCGATACCGGCGGGTTGGATTTCCTTCTGGTCGAGATCGGCGGGACGGTGGGCGACATCGAGGGCCTGCCGTTTTTCGAGGCCATTCGCCAGCTTCACAACGATCTTGGGCGCGGCCGGACTGCCTTCATCCATTTGACGCTGGTCCCCTTTATCGAAGCGGCGGGCGAGCTCAAGACCAAGCCCACCCAGCACAGCGTCAAGGAATTGACCGGAATGGGCATTCAGCCCGATATCCTGCTGTGCCGGTCCGATCGCGCCCTGGGCAAGGCAGTCAAGGCCAAGATCGCGCACTTCTGCAACGTCGAGGAAGAATGTGTGATCGCGGCGCGCGATGTCGAAACCATTTATGAGG
>JBOHKF010000160.1:0-3510 GCA_050729015.1 Rhizomicrobium sp.
TCTTCATGTCCGGCTACGCCGAGGAAGCTTTCAAGCGGAACGAGGAAAATGCCTCGGACCTGCACTTTCTGCCCAAGCCCTTCGGTCTCAAGCAGCTCGCGGCCAAGGTTAAGGAAGTATTGTCGCACACGCCCTCGCGCAAGGCGGGATAGCTTGCACCCGGGGCGGGCGCTGGATCACAGTGGCCGGATGCCGCTTCGCCACGCACTCGCCCTCTCTGCTCTGGTTCCACTTGTTCTTTCCCAGGCCGCCTGCACCGATCAGGATTGGTCGCATGCGCTCAGTTTTGTGGGCGTTGGCGAGGGGGCGCAAATCTCCGCGGCCCAACCCGCCTCACCGGCCGCCGAGGCCGCGGCACCAAGGCCATCGAATCAAGCCTCGGCGGCGCCGGGACTGAACAGCTTCTGCCAATCTGTCGCCCAACAGGACGCCCAGGGTAACGACTTCGATGCGCCGACCCGACAGCGCGTCTTGATTGAAAGCTATCGGCAGTGCGTGGCCATTTTCGGCGGCGCGACTCGATAATGCGAGGGTCACGCGCCGGAGCGGCCCTCCAGGCCTGCGGACGGGCTTATCCGTCGCCCGGCGCCCGCACATAAACGAAGGCTTCCAGCCCCGACTTCAGCTTGGCACGGATGCGCATATAGTCGGCGACTTCATAGGCATCGGCGCGGCGTAATTCTGCGTCCGTCACCTCGAAGACCATGCCGGCAATCTCGTCGCTGGCAGCGCTCGGCACCAGAATGGGATGGAAGCGTTCGCCGCTGACGCAGAACACTTCGGCGTCCGTGATCTCGATCATTTCGCGGCGGAAGCCCGGAAGGGCGTCGGGCACGCCTTTCAGCGCCCGGCCGAACGAGGCGATCTGCACATTTTCCTGCTGCAAGGTGCCATAGGAAAAAAGATGGGGCATGGCGCGATGCACTCTGAATTCGCTCCGACCCGATTATTGCATCCAAATTCCGGCCAGCGCCATCATCGCCACGACCGCCAGGGCCCCGCTCACCAGATAGAGGAAACCGCGGGGAAAGCGTCTGGCGTCGGGCATGGGCGGCGGCACGGCCGGGAACATCTCCCGCCAAACCGCGGCGAAGAAGCAGAAGAGGGAAAGCAGAATCAGCACCGAACCGCCCAGCCGGATGCCAAGCCTCGGCATCACCCCCTGAAGCAGGGCCCTGGCGCCCACGCCCGAGGCCAAAGCCGCCAGTCCCGTGCGCACCCAGGCCGCATAGGTGCGCTCTGCGGCATAGAGGGTACGATCGGCCGCCAACTGGGTCGAACGGTCCACACTTTCGGCCAACTGGCCGCTGGCGGCGGCGATGTGGCGCGAGGCCTGTTTGATCTCGGCCCGTTCGATCTTGGCGGTGGCCTTTTCGCTGCTGAAATCGGTCATGTGGCGGAAACGGCAAGATCATCGCTTTGATCCGCGAAAGGGCGGAAGGATGGGATCGGGGAGGACCGCAAGCCTCAGTCGTCGAAATAATGCGCCAGTTCCAGATCGGCGATCAGCCCCGGCTGTGCCGGCTTCCACCCCAAACGCGCGCGGGTCAGCGCGCTCGACGCCGGCACATCCATCGCCACGAAGGGCGCCAGCCAGCCAAAATGGCGGGCTGCTTCGTCGGGCATCTTGGCCGCCATGGGCACGTGAAGGCGCCGGGCGATTGCGCCGGCGATGTCTTTGAATGCGACGCCTTCATCGGCGACGGCGTGATAGCGTTCGCCGGGCCGGCCTTGCTCCAGGGCCGACCGGTAGACCTTGGCCGCATCGAGCCGGTGCACGGCCGGCCAGCGGTTATGGCCTTCGCCCACATAGGCGGACACGCCTTTCTCGCGCGCCAGAGCGATGAGGCGGGGGATGAAGGCGTGGTCGCCAGGGCCGTGGACGGAGGGAGGAAGACGAATCACCGAAACGCAAATGCCGCGCGTTTCGATGCCCGCCGCGGCCGCTTCCGAAGCGCGCGGGTAGGTGTTCGAAGGGGGAACGGGCGGGTCCTCTTCGGTCGCCAAGGGGCCCTTCGGTTGAAGGGCAAGCCCCGACGTGACGAGCAGGGGGCGGCTGGACCCGGCCAGCGCCGTCCCCAAGGCCTCGATGGCGCGGCGGTCCAGCTCGCAATTCTCGGCGAATTTCGAGAAGTCATGGTTGAAGGCGGTGTGGATCACGCCATCGGCTGCCGCCGCGCCCGCCCTCAGACTGGCGGTATCCGCCAGCGAGCCGCGATGGACTTCCACGCCGATAGTGGCAAGGGCTGCCGCGCCCTTCTCCGAGCGCGCCATGCCCAGGACCTTGTGCCCGGCGGCCATCAGCGCCTCGGCAACCGCAGAACCCACGAATCCTGTCGCGCCGGTCACGAAAACGCGCATCGCGAGGGCCTCCTTTTGTCGATGGGGCAGTCTGTCTCGGATAAATCCGAGCCGCCCAATGTGCACCGGGCCAAGTATACAATCGCCCGGCGCCTTGGTGCTAGAACAGTAAGCGAACAAGATATCGTATTTATATTCAAAATCATTGCTATAGGCAGTATCTTGTCAACTAGAACAAATCATGTACATTGCGGTTATCACGCCGCCCGTTGGGATTCGCTTGGGGTTCGACCGGCGCTGTGAAATAACCGGGGAGACAAGCATGATTCAGGCGGCTTTACGGGTGGTCGGCAGGGACGACGGCAATCAGGATCGCAAGCGCGCGCTGGAAGCGGCTTTAAGCCAGATTGACCGCACTTTCGGCAAAGGCTCGGTGATGAAGCTGGGAAGCCGCGATCTGGGCGTTGCGACGGACACGGTTTCCACGGGTTCGCTCGGGCTCGACATCGCGCTCGGGGTGGGAGGCCTTCCTCGCGGACGGGTGGTCGAGATCTATGGTCCTGAGTCCTCCGGCAAGACCACGCTTGCCCTTCATGCCGTTGCCGAGGCCCAGAAGAAGGGCGGCATCGCCGCCTACGTGGATGCCGAGCATGCGCTCGATCCCATCTATGCACGCAAGCTGGGTGTGGACATCGACGAAATGCTGATCTCCCAGCCCGACACCGGCGAGCAGGCGCTCGAGATCACCGACACGCTGGTGCGCTCCGGCGGGGTGGATATCGTGGTGATCGATTCCGTCGCCGCCCTGACGCCCAAGGCCGAACTCGAAGGCGAGATGGGGGATTCGCTCCCCGGTCTTCAGGCGCGGCTGATGAGCCAGGCGCTGCGCAAGCTGACCGGTTCGATTTCCAAATCCAACACCATCGTGATCTTCATCAATCAGATTCGCATGAAGATCGGCATCATGTTCGGAAATCCGGAAACCACCAGCGGCGGCAATGCCTTGAAATTCTATTCCTCGGTCCGGCTCGACATCCGCCGCATCGGCGCGATAAAGGACCGCGACGAAGTAATCGGCAACCAGACCCGCGTGAAAGTGGTCAAGAACAAGGTCGCGCCTCCGTTCCGGCAGGTCGAGTTCGACATCATCTACGGGGAAGGCA
This sequence comes from Rhizomicrobium sp., assembly GCA_050729015.1. GTDB lineage: Bacteria > Pseudomonadota > Alphaproteobacteria > Micropepsales > Micropepsaceae > Rhizomicrobium. The sequence continues at coordinate 3,465 of JBOHKF010000160.1, forward strand.
TCTCCAAGACCGGCGAGCTGCTGGATCTCGGCGTGAAGGCCAATGT
>JBOHKF010000161.1:0-2189 GCA_050729015.1 Rhizomicrobium sp.
CTCCCGGACCATCCGATGGATGCGCACCAGCGGCGTATCCCCGATGGTTTCGGTGATGGAGTTGTAAATGCGTCCGCGTCCCGGCTTTGCTGCCTGCATCCTATGCTCCTGGAAGCGCTACTCCCTCAGATCGCAAAATCCGCGCCGGTGCCACCGCTCATGGGCACCTCCTGGGCGCGGGCGCGCTGGCACAAATCCTCGATCGACACGGCGTCAAGCTGAGCCATCATATCGTCCTGCAGACGCTGAACCAGGGGCGCCACGATGCGCCGGCCCAGATCCGAGCGGGGACGAATCTTTTCCTCGTCGCCATCCTCGATGCTTTCGGCCACCCGCACCACATCTCCCACCGAGATGCGGCGCCGCTCCCGCGCCAGCCGATAGCCGCCCTTGGGGCCGCGCACACCCTTGAGGACGCCCGCCCGCACCAACTGTTGCATCACCTGCTCCAGATAACGCTGCGGCACGCCCTGCCGGTCGGTGATTTCCTTGGCCGGCACCGGCTCAGGCCTCGCGTTGAAAGCGATGTCGATCACCGCTTCCAGGGCGAGAAGTGTTTTGCGCGAAAGGCGCAGCATCATGATTTAACCGTCATGCCGGTCGAGCCAAAGCCCGATTGGCCGCGCGCGGTTCCGGAAAGGTTGTCGCTCTCCGCGATTTCAGCCTGCTCGTGGCGCGCGATCACAAGCTGCGCAATTTTGGTGCCCCGCACGATTATGAACGGCGTCTTGCTCTGATTGATGAGAATGGCCTTGATCTCGCCTCGAAAGTCGCTGTCAACGGTTCCCTGGGCGTTGAGGACGGTGACGCCATGATGGAGCGCGAGGCCGGAGCGAGGCCGGACCTGTGCCTCCACGCCACGCGGCAGTTCGATGGCGATGCCGCAGGGGATGGCGGCCCGTTCCCCCGGCTTGAGCTCCATCTCGCATTCGATCGCCGCCAGAAGATCGAGGCCGGCCGCGCCGGGCGTGGCATAACCGGGGAGAGGAAGATCCTTGCCGTTGGGGAGTCGCTTCAGGCCGATTTTCATGCGCCACCCTTGAACAGCTGGGCGATGCGCGCGACCAGTCTCTCGGCCACTTCGACTTTGGACATTTCCGGCCAGCATTCCTGGCCCTTGGCGGTGATGAGGTGAATTTGATTGCGATCGCCGCCCATTACGCCGCCCGAAACATCATTGGCGACCATCCAGTCGGCGCCTTTGCGCACCCGCTTGGCTTTGGCGTGGGCGAGAATATCGTCGGTCTCGGCGGCAAAACCGATCACGAGGCGCGGGCGGTTCTTGTGGCCCGCAAGCCGGGCCAGAATGTCGGGATTCTCGACGAGCGGAATGGCTGCGGGTGCAGTGTCCTTCTTGATCTTGCGGCCTTGCGCGTCGGCTGGCCGCCAATCGGCGACAGCGGCGCTCATCACCGCGATATCGGCCGGGAGATGGCCTTCGCAGGCGGCCAGCATTTCGCGTGCGGTCGAGACCTTAAGGAGCCTCACGCCCGGCGGCGGGGCAAGGTCCACCGGGCCCGATATCAGAACCGTCTCGGCGCCGGCCCGCGCCAGGGCATCGGCCACCGCATAGCCTTGCTTGCCGGAAGAACGATTGGCGAGGAATCGCACCGGATCGAGCGGCTCATGTGTTGGCCCGGCAGTAACCAGCGCCTTGAGGCCGCCGAGCACGCCTGGGGCGAGCGTCCTTTCAATTGCCGCCACGATCTCAGCCGGCTCCGCCATCCTGCCGGGCCCAAATTCGCCGCAGGCCATTTCTCCCTCATTCGGACCCACGAACAGCACGCCGTCCCGGTTCAGCTTTTCGAAGTTGCGGCGCACCGAGGGGCTCAACCACATCCGCACATTCATGGCGGGCGCCATCAGAATTTTCTTGTCGGTGGCGAGAAGGGCGGTGGAGGCGAGATCGTCGGCGAGGCCACAGGCAAGCTTTCCCATCAGGTCGGCGGTCGCCGGCGCCACCACGACAAGATCGGCGGCGCGGGATAGCTCGATGTGTCCCATTTCCTGCTCGCCGGTGAGGCTGAAGAGATCGCAATGGACTTTTTCGCCCGACAGCGCACCTACCGAGAGCGGGGTTATGAACTCGCCGCCCGCCCTGGTGAGAATGGCGCGGCTCCCCACGCCACGCTCGGACAGGCGACGAATCAGCTCCAGCGCCTTATAGGCGGCGATGCCGCCGCCGATAA
>JBOHKF010000162.1:0-10353 GCA_050729015.1 Rhizomicrobium sp.
AATATACGACGCTGGCCCAGCTCGCACTTCAATTGGGCTTCCCGGCCGAGGCCGAGGCGGTGATCGAAAAGGGCGAAGCCGCCCACCTTTTAAGCGGTGATCGCACCAACCGCCTTCTGGCATTGGCCAAGACCCAGGCCGCGGCCGACGCCGCAAACCAAGCCAAGGCCTTGACCGCAGCCAAGGCAGCTCCCAAGGGCGACGCGCTTATCAAAATCGGAGAGGATGAGTGGGGTCAGGGTAAGGCCAAGGATGCCATCGCCACGATCCAGGAAGGCTTGCAGAAGCCGCTCACCGACAAGGATAATGCCCAGATCCGCCTAGGCATGGCCTATCTGAGCGCCGGGCAGAAGGCAGACGCCGTCAAGGCGTTCGATGCCGTCAAGGGTCCCGAGAGCAACAAGGAAGCGACGATCGCTCATCTCTGGTCGCTCTACGCGCGTCACTGAAATCGCCGGATTTGGAGCGAGGCTCTGCCCGGTAAACAAGGGCAGCAGACGGGCGGTTACAAATCTTTTAGAGCAATTCCAGGATAAAGTGTGCCGCGGGTTTCCATACGGAATTGCGACAAAACAAATACTTAAGTAGCGGATCGCCAATACCATAAATTGGACGTGGTCCGCTCCAGCCCCTTCCATGCCGAAGGGCCGCGCCCCAGGCCTTTTTCCAGGAATGACAGGAGGCCGGCAAAGGCGTATAACCAAGGCAGTTTTGGTTGCTATGGGGAAACTTAAATGCAACATCAGGCGCATCTCAGCGAAAAAGACGAACCGAATGGGCGGGCCAGAATCGTCGCCATTCTTGTGGTGATAGCAGCAATCGTGGCTATCGGCGGCTACGTCGTCTACGGTTCCGGCATGTGGAACCCGCAGGTCCAGCAAACAAGTCAATAGACGGAATTCCGCAGAAGCATAGACGGGACTTGAGCTCCGAAGGGCGGCACAGTCTATCCGTCATTCCCTCTCAATTTGGCCTCGAATCGTGGCCGCTGCGTGGTCTTGGCCGCGTGCCTGGACATACCACTTGCCGGCAAGCAGTTCTGCTCCCTGCGCCCGGCTCAAAATCATGGTGCCGCCGACGGGAGACTGCGGCGCGGGAAACGGTATCACCACGGGAGCATTCCGGCCCGGATCCGCGGGTCCATGGATTTCGGCTTTGGCCGCTGGCAGGCCTTCGTATGTCACACAATAATTGAGTTCCCGGGTATCGCTGTCATAGCTGAACCGGGCCGCACCGAAGGCATCGGTCGCTTGGGGAGGAACGGCGGCGCTGCCCGATAGTGTGGCCGCCAGGGCAAAACTCTTGGCATTCGCGTTTCCCACCGCTGCGAGAAGAGTCACGACGGCAGCGCCTAACACCCGTCTTCCTGTCATTGGGCGATTGTCCGGGGTTGATTTCGCCGAGTCTAGAGCGGTTCATCGTTTCATGAAATCGGCGATCCACTCTAATTTATCGTTTGGTCGCAATTCCTGCCACGCCGCTTCCCACCGTGTCCTGGAATTGCGCTCTCGTCGAGGTTCGGGGGTCAAATGTCTTTTTTGTCGCCAGACGAAGGCGAGGCGCTGCTTCTCAGCTTGAAGGTTTCCTCGGTGGCAGTTGCGATCTCGCTGCCCTTCGCGTTTGCCGCCGCCCTTTTTCTTTCGCGCAGCTTCCGGGGCCGGACGGTTCTGGATGGCATCGTCCAACTGCCCCTGGTGCTGCCTCCGGTGGCGATGGGTTTCATCCTTCTCGTCATCTTCGGGACCAGGGCGCCGGTGGGCGGCTTTCTCAAGGATTATTTCGGCATCGTCCTGGTGTTTCACTGGACCGGGGCGGTGCTCGCCAGCATACTCTTCACGTTCCCGTTCCAGGTGCGGTCCATCCGCCTTGCCCTCGAAGCCCAGGATCGCGGGCTCAACGACGCGGCGCGCACCCTCGGCGCGGGAGCTTTCGACCGCCTCGTCAACATCACCCTGCCCTTGGCGCTGCCAGGGATCCTGACGGGGGCCATTACCGCCTTTGCGGCCTCGCTGGGAGAATTCGGCGCCATCATCACCTTTGTTTCCAACATTCCCGGCCAGACCCGCACCTTGCCACTCGCCATCTACACCGCCTTGGAAACGCCCGGAGGTGAGATGGAGGCGGCGCGGCTTTCTGCGCTTTCCATCCTTCTCGCCTTCCTTTTTCTGCTGCTGGCTCAACTGATAACCCGCCGGCTGATGGCCAGAGGGGAGCGATGACCGCCGAAGTCGCCATCCGCCATCGCCAGGGAGACTTCCTCCTCGAAGTGGCCTTTTCGGCGCCTCAGGGCGTGACGGCCCTGTTCGGTCCGTCGGGCGCGGGCAAGACCAGCATCGTCCATGTGCTGGCAGGGCTGATACGACCGGAACGTGGCCGGGTCGTTCTTGAAGATCATGTGGTGCTGGACACGGAGAAGGGAATTTTCGTGCCACCGGAAAGGCGCCGCGCCGGTCTGGTGTTTCAGGATGCGAGACTTTTTCCTCATATGAACGTCGAGACGAACCTTCTCTTCGGCTGGCGCCGCATGGGCAGGCGCGCCGATAGCCATGACATCGCGCGGGTAACCAAGGTTCTGGGATTGGCGCCACTGCTCCAGCGCTCGCCCCAGCACCTTTCCGGAGGCGAGAAGAGCCGGGTCGCGCTGGGACGGGCGCTTCTGGCCGGGCCCGACCTCCTACTTCTGGATGAGCCCATGGCCAGTCTCGATGCCGCCCGCCGTGCCGAGATACTGCCCTGGCTGGAGCGGCTCCGGGATATCGCGAGGGTCCCAATCTTCTATGTAAGCCACTCGCTCGAAGAGGTGGCGCGGCTGGCGGACCGGGTGGTGCTGCTCGACCATGGCAGGATGAAGGGCTGTGGCAGTGTGTTCGAAATTCTGGCAGGTCTGGGTGCGCAAAGGTCGCTGGGCGCGGTGATCGAGACGACAGTTGCCGGCCGCGAAGGAGGCCTGACCATGCTCGCCTTTGACGGTGGCGCGCTAAAGGTGGCCGAACCTGCCGAAATCGGAAAAAGGCTGCGCGTCCAGATCGGCGCCGATGAGATATTGCTCGCGCGGGAGGCGCCGCAGGCCATTAGCGCCAACAACATCCTTCCCGTCACCGTCACCGATGTCGCTTTCCAGGAGGAGCGGGCGGATGTGGGCATGCGCTGCGGGCAGGTTCGGCTGGTGGCGCGCTTGACCGCGGTCTCGGTCCGGCGGCTCGCCCTGCAGCCGGGAACCGAGGCGTTCGCCGTGATCAAATCGGTGACCGTGGAAGGAGGCTGAGGCTCCTGTCAGAGAGGGCCCTTGAATACTAGGGTCTTGGAAAGGGTGAAGTTGAAGAGAAGACCTCCCAGCACGCCCAGCAGCAACGCCAAATAGAGATTGTTGGCGGGTGGCGGCGCGAACCTCACCAAAGTCGAATAAAGGCCGATGTTCACCAAGCCTCCTACCGCATTGGCAGCGAGGAACCTGAGCCATTCCCGCGCCGCCGGAAGGATCCCCCGGGCGCGGGCACGCCGGAAGGTGACATAACGATTGCCCGCCCAAGTGAAGGTGGCAGCCGTGAGCCACGAAACGATCCGCCCGGAATAAGGATCGAGCCCGGCCCGGTGGGTCATCAGCCATAACATGCCGGCATCCACTGGCAATCCCAATGCCCCGATCACGGCAAAGCGCAGCAGCGAAAGGCGCAAAAGGAAAGCGAGCCAACTCACGGCAGTTCGAAACGAGACCTCGCGGACGCGCGGGTCCCCTCGGTCTCATGCGGACCTGGAATCGCCAGATAGGCCATTCGCTTCAGTTCCCAGCGCCCTCGTGTCACCGTGTCCAGGATCAGGCCGCAAGTGAGCGAAAGAAAGGCCAGCAGCATAAGGCCGGTGGCGAGCACGGCGGTGGGGAGTCTTGGCACCTGGCCGGTTCGCAAATATTCGGTCACCACCGGCGTACCGGTGATGAGAGAAACGGCGGCAAGCACCAGGAAGAAGAAGGAGAAGAAGACCAGCGGCCGTTCCTCGCGCACCAGATACCCGATGGTGGTAAGAATGCGCAAACCGTCCCGCCAGGTATTCAGCTTGGAAGTCGAGCCTGCCGGCCGCTGCTTGTAGCGCGTGTCCATCTCCATCATCGGCATCATCAGCCTTACCGCGTGGATGGTGAGTTCGGTCTCGATGCCGAAGCCCTGGGCGGTCAAGGGAAATGACTTGACGAAGCGGCGTGAAAGGACGCGATAGCCGGATAGCATGTCGCCAAGCCTCACCTCGAACAGCAGCGCTGCGAGGCCGGTGAGCATGCGGTTGCCCACGACATGCCCGGCACGGAAGGCGGCCGCCTCGGTGTGGAGGCGCCGCGCCGTCAGAATATCGGCGCCCGCCGCGATCAGGCTCGCCACCATGCGGGGTGCGGCGCTCGCGTCATAGGTGTCGTCGCCGTCGACCAGCACATAGATGTCCGCCTCGATATCGGCAAACATCCGGCGCACCACATTGCCCTTGCCCTGGCGCTGCTCGCTGCGAACGATCGCGCCCGCCTCGCGCGCCCGCGCCATGGTCTGGTCGCGAGAGTTGTTGTCGTAGACGAAGATGGAAGCGTCAGGCAGGATGTTGCGGAAATCCCCCACCACCTTCGCGATCGCGGCTTGCTCGTTATAGCAGGGCATCAGCACGGCTATGCGGGGGGTCATGTCCTTCTCGCCAAAGGACACCATTGATAGGTGCCCACCAAATTCGTGTCGAATTGCTGGCACTCCGCCCAGCGTATGGCAAGACCGTAATCGGCCAGCGCGTCCCGGGCTCGCCCCATGTCGGTGGCGTCCGCCATCAGGTAGAGATCGCCGCCTTCGCGCAAATGCCGGGCGACCCGCCGTTTCATGTTTCGGGTGATCAAGGTGCCATCCTTGGGCCGCACCATCCAGCCATCTATTCGCAAGATCGGTATCTGATGGGGAAGAGAGGGGGCAATGAACCCCATGGGCGTGTCGCCGGTCATCAGCACCATGGTCCGGTTGGGGTGGGGAATGGGCGGCAACGCCACCTGGATATAGGGATCGTCAACCGGCGCCCGATCGAGAAAATCGCTCCGCGCCGTGACCAGGATGGCGAAACCCAGCGCCGCCAAAATGAGATATCGCCGACGCCGGGTGAGCGGAAAAAGCCCCACCGCCGCCACGATGAGGGTGGGCGACAGCATTTCAAGAAGGAGGATATAGCGGTAGATGGCAAAGAAATGGATCCACACCACGTAGCTCGCGGCGGCGAAGGCGAAGAGCACGAGGCTGATGTGCTTGTCGAACAGAGCATCCTTGCTTTCCCGCCGGAATAGCCAGATCAGGCTTGCAGGGATCACCGTCAGGTAGGCGACCAGGATCCGGATGTCCTGAAAACCGAGATCGTCCGCCACATGCCAATCCAGGGAGAAAAGGAAGGGAAAAAGAATCTGCCGCCAGAAATGCCGGGGAATAAACCGCATATCGCGGTAAGGCGCCGGAAGCGCGAGCGGTGAGCGCCAATATTCGTTGAAATAGGGAAAAAGCGGATTTCCCGTAACCGCCATCATATGCAGCATCCACCAGCCGCTAAAGAGGGCGAAGCCGACGAGGCCGCCAACCCCGCCCGCGAAAAGCCTTAAGGTCTGCCGGCCGGGGCTGCCGCCCAGCGCGACCAGCGCGGCGGCGAAGCCGATGCAGAAGGGCATCTCCGGCAGCTTGAGCCCGAAGGCGCATCCGGTGAGGAAGCCCGCCAGCGCCGCCAGCCCCGCTGCCTTGAAAGGCGCGCCCTCCTTGAGCTTGCGGCGGTTGATGATGAGGATGGCGAGACCTGATAGTACGAACACGCTCATCACGTTGTCGTAATAGGTGGTTCCGAACATGGAGAGAGTGAGCGCGCCAACCTGCCCCAGAAGGGCAAGCGCGCCGGCGCCGATCTTTCGGTCGGCGATGGCGAGCCCTTCGCGGGCGATCAGGTAGAGCGGCACCACATTGGCGCCCTGTGCGGCGCCCAGCACCAGAAGCGCGATCCAGGAATGGGTGTGGGTGGCAAGCCAGTAAAACGGAATGTCGAGAAGGGGATTGTAATAGGTCGCCTGGTGCGCGACCGCCACGTCGAGTCCTTCGCGGTGATTGAGAAAGGCATAGGGCGCGTACCAGTGATAATTTCGGAAATCCCAACTGGTGTCCTTGCCGAGGACAATCACGAAGCCTGCCCAGAACAGGATCGTGAGAATCAGGAAAGCCAGCTCATGGGCCGAAAGCAGGCGGGCGCGGGGCTCTGCGGCGCGAGACGGCGTCATGAAAGATGGGGCCTGAGCTTGATCGGATCAGCGGTTCTAGAGCAATTCCAGGAAAAGTGTGAAGCGGATTTCGGTTCGGAATTGCGACCGGACAAATGCTTACCGCGAATCCCGCGGGGTCCATGAAACGGTGATCCGCTTCAGTCCGCGGGCGCCTGCCGGAAAGGGCGAAATATGGGCTTTTATCTCAAGACGTTAACGCCGGGCGGGGCGGCTCATCCGGCGGCGTGGCAATATTGCGCAGGAATTCAACTGTCGAGGCGCGCCAGGAATGGTCTTCGGCAAAAAGGCGGGGCGTGAGTGACGAGGGGCGGCGGGCGATGGCGAGCGCGTCCAGGCAGGCTTTCCCGAGATCCGGGTTTAGCGCTGCCACCGGAGCGTTTCCCACCACATCGAGGGGACCTTGGACCGGATATGCCGCCACCGGCAGCCCGCATGCCAGTGCCTCCAGGATCACCAGGCCGAAGGTATCGGTGCGGCTGGGGAAGACGAAGACATCGCTGGCGGCATAGATTTTCACCAACGCTTCGCCGGTGCGCTGGCCCAGAAAACGCACCCGGGGATATTTGGCCTCGAGGCGCGCGCGCGCCGGGCCGTCTCCCACCACCAGTTTGGTACCCGGAAGATCGAGAGCGAGAAAAGCCTCGATGTTCTTTTCGACCGCGACCCGGCCGACATAGAGCCATAGCGGCCTTTCATAGGGCAGGCGCGCGCCGGCAATGGGATGGAAATGCGCCACGTCCACGCCGCGCGACCAGATGCGCAGATTGCGGAAACCCTTCGCCGCCAGCTCCCGGCGCAGGCTTTCGGTGGGCACCATCATGGCGGTGGCAGGTCGATGAAACCAGCGCAGCCAGCGATAAAGCGATGCCGCAGGGACGAAAGGAAGGCGAGCCCGCACATACTCCGGAAAGCGGGTATGAAACGAGGTTGAAAATTCGACGCCGTGCTTGAGGCAGATGGCGCGCGCGGCGGCCCCAAGCGGGCCTTCGGTGGCGATGTGGATGGCGTCAGGGGCAAATCCCCGGATCACCTGCTCGAGCCAGCGGCGCGGAAAAAGGGCAAGGCGAATCTCGGGATAGGTGGGAAGGCCGACCGTAAGGCGTCCCTCCGGCGTGGCGTAGCGCACCACGTGGCCGATCGCCGTCAATTCTTCTCCAAGCACTTCCAGGGTGCGCACCACGCCGTTGACCTGCGGCCTCCAGGCGTCGGTGACAAGGAGTATCTTCAAATGCGAAAGCCGCGGCCCGGATACGGCCCGCCCCCTCCGCTGGAGCCTCTCATATCGTCAGGTGCGCGATGGCGGCCCAGCGAGGAATCTCCCGGTTTCTCCAGAGCATCTTCACCAGGGCTTCTCAAGCTTTCAATGAAAGCTTCGAGTGGCGGCAATTTCTTTAGGAAATTGCTGACTATTGCGATGCACAATACGCTTACCGCACCGCAGTTATCCGCAAATACTGCAACAGCCATGTAGAATACGCAGGCTTTCCAAGGAGAAATCTTCCAACGGGCTAGATTCCAGGCTTGCCATCCGGGCTCATCCCGTCCATATTGCTGCAACGCGGTATTGCGGACCCGTCTGCGAGGCCGCCGCCCATCCCGGGCGTTTCCTCCCTGAACTTGGCCGCTTTGGACTTCCCAAAGCGGCCTTTTTCTTCAGCGCGGGAACCGGGGCGCGACTATTCGGCCGCCATGGGGAATGCCTTGCCCCCTAAAAGGGCGGGATCGATGGCTGTGAGGCGGGCCAGCGTCTCGGTCAGACGCCGCTTGAGGATCGCGAAGCCGGACCTGCGCGTGACGCGTTCTTCGTCCAGATAAAGTGCGCGGCTGATTTCGATCTGGAGCCCGAACAGCCCCTCCCCGCCCCGGCCGTAGAGCATCGTGGTATAGCCTCCGGCATAGGGGGCGTTGCGGGCGACGGAAAAGCGGGCGCTTACAAAAGCATTTTCCGCCCAGCCCGTGAGAAGCAAGGGCGCCGATGCGCCATAGCGATCGCCAAGCACGATATCGGGCACCGCAAGAGCCGAAGGCATGGAATGGCAATCCATCACCACCGCGATGCCGAAACGCGTCACGGTCTCGCGCACCAGGCCTGCCAGAGCTGCATGATAGGGGCGGTAAAGGCCCAACAGCCGCAACTCCGCATCCTGGGATGAAAGCTTGCGGCAATAGATCTCCGCGCCATCGCGCACGATACGGGGGATGACGCCCAGGCCGGCCGCCACGCGCGGGCTGGGCGGGTCTATCGCGAGGCTCGGAAGGACGTCGAACATCGCGCTGTCGAGCTCGCCGGTTGCCCGGTTTACATCGCAATAGCAGCGGGGAAATTCTGCCGTAATCAGGGGTGCGCCAAGCCCGGTCACACCCTCGAAAAGTTCGTCCACGAACGCGTCCTCGGAGCGGCGCAGTGTCAGGGCATCGAGTCGGCTCTCGGCCAGCAGGCTTTCGGGATAGCGCCGACCGGAATGGCCGGACGCGAATACGAAGGGGATTGTCTGAACCCTGGGCGTCAGAATGCGAAAGGGTTCCGCCAGAAGCGCGGCGAGAATGGCGTCACCCTTGGCGACACGGGCGGCACGGGGCCAGTCGGCCCCGCTCGCGGCAGCCAGGTTTCCGAGGTTTCCGTCTGGGGAGGAAGTCGGACGCGCCATGAGGTTTCCCGTCGAAAGCCAGAATAGGGGAGCCCAACCGGGCCGTTCTTTCAAGTGCTGACGGCAGTTTACGGTTCCACCGGGATGGTTTTAACTGGGGGCAGGCGAAGCAGGCGGCCGATGGCGCATATCCTCCTGGCGGAAGACGACGAATCCTTGCGCAAATTCCTGGCGCAGGCGCTGGCCAAGGCGGGCCATGTCGTGACCGATTTCGGCGACGGCAACGACGCCTATGAATGCCTGAAAGGCTCGCCGTTCGATCTGCTGCTCACCGATATCGTGATGCCGGGCATGGATGGAATTGAGCTGGCCAAACGGGCGGTGGAGCTCAACGAGGGCCTCAAGATCATGTTCATAACCGGCTTCGCCGCCGTGGCGTTGCATCCTTCCTCCCACGCTCCCAAGCAGGCCAAGATATTGTCCAAGCCGTTCCATTTGCGCGAAATCGTGGCCGAAGTCGAACGGATGATCGCGGCCTGAGCCATCACGCTTTCCTTTGGGGGCGGGCGCGGCTATAGACGGCTTTGCCGATCTTGGGGCGCGTAGCTCAGCGGGAGAGCACTACCTTGACATGGTAGGGGTCACAGGTTCGATCCCTGTCGCGCCCACCATCCCGGCACGATGAGCTTGGGCAGCGATCTCTCATCCATCCATCCCGGTTACGATGTGAAGACGTGGAGAATGACAAGCAGGGCGATGCCGAACAGTGCTACCAGCACCGCAAACACCGGGCCCAAATACGGGCCGTGGTGGGGGGGGATTTGGTGCATGCGCCGATAGGCCACCGCAAAGGCCGCGAAACGCAGGCCGGTGCTCACCGCCATCACTATGCCAAGAGCGATCAGCGCTCCTCCGCCCCAGGCTGACAGCGCATTGGCATTCAGGTGTCGGTGCGCCTGCGGGAACGGCATCTGCCGCAACAGCAGGCTGAATCGGTCTACCGCGATGCCAAAGATCATCAATGCCAAGGCGGTGCGGATCCAGACCGCCAGGGTCCGCTCTGCATTCATGTAGCTGCGCTCGGCGGACATCTGCGACCGGTCCAGGGACAGCGCCACCAGGCGCTGCATGATCCTGATCTGTTCCGGCTCGGTCGTCTCGGGCATGGTTCTTCCCGATCACGGCGACACGGACACGCGCCGGCGGGAAAAACAGGGGCAAATGCCGGAGCTTCCGTCGTGACAGGCGATGGTACTGCATCCGGCCCGGGCAATTCCACAGCATTTCCGCAAATACGAAATATTGGTTCTTTGCCCAGTCGGATGTAGCGTGCAGCCAGCATAAGACGCGACCGTTTTTGATTTTGCGGGCGCCGATGGGGCGGCTCGCATCGTTTTCAGGAAGATCTAGGGGGACCCGCATGACCATCGGAAAGACTGCCGTCACGTTCGCTTTGCTGCTGCTGGGCACATCGCCGCTTTTTGCGCAGGCCGGACC
>JBOHKF010000163.1:0-4100 GCA_050729015.1 Rhizomicrobium sp.
CGCCTGGCACGGTCTGTTTCCGGCGCACCTGCCTGGCGTCCATTGAACGACTGGCGCCCATTGAACGACCGGCGCCCATTGAACGCAAGCGCCGCCGATGTCCGATGAAGCGCGGGGCCGCTTCATCACCCTCGAAGGCGGCGAGGGCAGCGGCAAGTCCACGCAGACGCGGCGGCTGGCCGCCTCGCTCAAGGAGAAGGGCATCGAGGCCGTCATCACCCGCGAGCCCGGTGGCTCTTCCGGCGCCGAGGAAATCCGCGCCCTTCTTGTAAATGGCGCGCCCGGCCGCTGGGAGGCGCTAGCCGAAACGCTGCTTCTCTATGCCGCCCGCGCCGATCATGTGGGCCGGTTGATTGTTCCCGCACTTGATTGCGGCAAATGGGTGATTTCGGACCGCTTCGCCGATTCGACTTTCGCGTATCAGGGTGCCGGCAGAGGCCTCAAGCGGGAAACCATTCGGCGCATCGATTCCGTCGTATTGGAAGGTTTCAAACCGGATTTGACCGTGGTCCTGGATGTGGACGTGGAGACCGGATTGAAACGGGCCGCAAGCCGCGGCGCCAGCGAGATGCGTTTTGAGAGCTTCGACCGCGATTTTCACGAAAGGCTGCGCCAGGCCCTCATCGCCATCGCCAGACGCCAACCGGACCGCTGCGTCCTGATCGAGGCAGGGGGAACGGAGGATCATGTCGCGTCGTCGGTCTGGGCAGCGGTTTCGCGCCGCTTTGGTTTATAGTCGGATCATGCCCAAGCCGAACCGTACCATCCCTCCCGACGACGGCGACCGCATCGAAGGCTATCCCCATCCGCGGGAAACGCCGCTGTTCATCGGGCAGGAAGCGGTTCTCGCCCGCGCCCAGCGCGCGCTGCGCGGCGGCCGTCCCCCACAGGGTTGGCTGATCACCGGCCCTCCCGGTATCGGCAAGGCCACCTTGGCCTACCGCATCGCGCGCTATCTTCTCGCCTTTGGGGCCAGCGACAAGGGACCGGAAGATTTGTCGGTCCCCGCCGGCGATCCCAATGCGATTCTGGTAGCGGCCGGGTCGCATCCCGGGCTGCTGGTGCTCAAGCGCGGCATCAGCGAAAAAACCGGAAAGCCCATGACCGAGCTTCCCGTGGACGAAGTGCGCAAGCTGGGGGGATTTTTCGGCCTCACTTCGGAATCCGGCGGCTGGCGCATCGCCATCGTGGATACGGCCGACGAGATGAACGTGAACGCCGCCAACGCGATCCTCAAGCTCTTGGAAGAACCGCCCAGGCGGGCGATGCTGCTTTTGATTGCCAACCGGCCGGGCCGGTTGCTTCCCACCATCCGCTCGCGCTGTCAGCGCCTGGATTTGCGTCCTCTTGGCGAGGCCATCGTGACGGCCGCGCTGGAAGCGTATCTGCCCGATGCGGCCGGGCAAGAGCGCGCCGCGCTGGCGCAGCTCTCGGGAGGCGCCATCGGCAGGGCGCTGGCGCTGGCGGAAGGAGAGGGGCGGGAACTGGCGGCCGAGGCGGACCGGCTGATCGAGAGTGCCGATGCGCCCGATCTCAATGGGCTGACCCAACTGGGCGACAGGCTTTGGCGGGTCAGAGACGGGCTTTCCCGGTTCGGCGATCTCCTCACCGAGCGGCTTAGCGTGCGCATTCGCGTCCGCGCCCGTCGAGGCGGCGCCGGTCTCAAGGCATGGACCGAGCTTCTCGCCGGCCTTGACGAAAGGTTCGCCCAGGCTCGAGAGCTTAATCTCGATCCGCGTCAAACCCTGATGAGCGTGGCGCGGGCGATGGCTTCAACCGCGCGCAAGGCGGGGCCGCCGTGACGTCCCCGCCTTTTCTCGTGGACAGTCACTGTCATCTGGATTTCCCGGAATATGCGGGGCGGTTGGACGAGGTGGTGGCGCGCGCCAAATCCGCCGGCGTTCGCGTCTGCATGAGCATCGCGACCACGCGTCAAGGCTTTGCCGGCGTCCGGAAAGTGGCCGAGAGCTTCCCCGATGTCTGGTGCAGCGTTGGCGTTCATCCCCACGAGGCCGAACGCGAATCGCTTGTCGAACCCGAGGCGCTCCTGGCCGAAACCGCCCATTCCAAGGTGGCGGGAATCGGCGAAACCGGCCTCGATTACTATTACCAACATTCACCCGCGGCCCCGCAGATCGCAAATTTCCGCGCCCATATCGCCGCGGCGCGGCACAGCGGCCTGCCCCTGATCGTGCACACCCGTGACGCCGAGGACGACACAATTCGCATCCTGCAAGAGGAAATGGGGCAGGGGGCCTTCAAAGGCCTGATCCACTGCTTCACCGGAAGCCGTAGACTGGCGGAGGCCGCCTTGGCTTTGGGGTTCTATATCTCCGTATCCGGCATCGCCACTTTCAAGAACGCCCTCGCTTTGCGCGAGGTGATCGCCGGCGTGCCGCTGGACCGTCTTCTGGTCGAGACCGATGCGCCGTTTCTGGCGCCGGTGCCGCACCGGGGCAAGACCAACGAACCGGCTTTGGTGGTGCATACCGCGAGATTGCTGGCGGAGATCAAGGGCGTGAGCAATGTCGAGTTGGCCCGCGCCACCACCGAAAATTTCTTCCGCCTGTTTGCCAAAGTGACGCCGCCCGAATCGGCGCAAGGCCAATGACGGACACGCTTCGTTTGCGCATCCTGGGCTGCGGCTCGTCCGGAGGGGTGCCGCGTCTCGGCGGAGCGGACGAGGCCGGCAATTGGGGCGCGTGCGATCCGGAAAATCCCAGGAACCGCCGGCGCCGCTGCTCCATCCTCGTCAAGCGCATCGGCGCAAAGGGCGAGACGAGAGTGCTGGTGGACACCTCGCCCGACCTGCGCGAGCAATTGCTGGAGGCGCGCGTGGGCCGCTTGGATGGCGTGCTCATCACCCACGACCATGCCGACCAGACTCACGGCATGGACGATCTGCGCGCGATCGCCCTGAACGTCCATGCCCGCACCGGAGTGTGGAGCGATGCCGCCACCTGGTCTAGCCTGATGCTCAAATTCGGCTATTGTTTCGTCCAGCCCGAAGGCAGCGACTACCCGCCGATTCTCAATGCCTATGACATTGCCGAGCCCTTTCGCCCGTTCGCGATAAAGGGACCGGGCGGCGAGGTCGCGGTGCTGGCCTTTCCGCAAATCCACGGCCGGGTGAAAAGCCTGGGCTTTCGTTTCGGGCCGGTCGCCTATTCCAGCGACGTGGACGAACTTCCCGACCAGGCTTTCGAGGCGCTGGCGGGGGTGGAATGCTGGATCGTCGATGCGCTTCGCCGCGCCCCCCACCCAAGTCATGCCCATCTGGCGTTGAGCCTCGCCTGGATCGCCCGCGTCAAGCCCAGGCGCGCCATTCTCACCAACATGCACCTGGACATGGATTACGAGACGCTACGCAAGGAATTGCCGCAAGGCGTCGAGCCGGCTTTTGACGGTATGACCTTGGAATTCAAGATGTCTTAACGCGCGGCCATAAAGTCGCCACAATTCGGCCGCGACCGAATTGGCCGCTTTGGCAAACGGTGCTATGTTGTCGCCAGCGACTTTTCCCCGAAGGAGGGATCGATGAATCGCGTTGCTCTACTTTCCGTCCTGGCGCTGGGCGCAGCCGGCCCCGCCTTCGCCGATCAGCCCATGCCCACCAAGGCCGATCCCGGCGTCCAGATCGTCTATTCCACCAATGCCGCGCAGCAATGCTATCTCGCCGCCCAGGATGGAGTGGACCTCAAATTCGGACTCGGTCACTGCAACGTGGCGGTGATAGATCCGCTTACCATCTATCGCGCCCAGACTTTCGTGAATCGCGGCATCATTCGCTACGACATGGGCGACGATACCGGCGCGCTGTCGGACTTCCACATCGCCCTCACCCACAATCCCAATCTGGGCGATGCCTATCTCAACCGCGCACTGGTGCTGGTCGCCCAGAAGCAGCCGGCCGATGCCTTGGCGGCGATCAACGAAGGCATCGCTCTCGGCGCCACCAACCTTCAGATCGCCTATTACAGCCGGGGCGAGATCGAGGACGATGCCGGCCAGTATGACGCCGCCTACCGCGATTATCGGCAGGCCCTGGCGGTCAAGCCCGGCTACGCCCCCGCCGAGCGCCAGCTTGCGCGCTTCAAGGT
>JBOHKF010000164.1:0-1876 GCA_050729015.1 Rhizomicrobium sp.
CCGTTTCAACAAGAAGTTCGCCGGCTTTGTGAAGTCGTAAGCGTGCCTTACGGCCCGAACGCCTGTTCCAGCCGGTTCAACTGCGCGCGCGCCCCCGACAAGGGCTGGTAATTTCCCGCGAACAGAATCTCGTCGAGCCGGGCAATGCGGCGATAGAGGTTTTCACTGCGCAACAGGAGATCGCGCATGGCGTCGGGCAACGACTCCTCGGCACCGGCCGGCGGCGCGCCCAGGCAGATTTCCCTCGAACCGAGCCGGTAGCGGCTGGAGGCTGCCAGTTCGGGTGTCATGTCGCCGTCATGAACCGCGCGTTGCACCAGAAGCCAGCTTGCGGCCTGCATCATCCGGGTGGTGAGCCGCATGCTCTCCCCGGCATAAAGAATCGCGTCCTTCCGGGTCAGCTTGCGCGCCTCGCCGCGGCCCTGACCGTCGAGATAGCGCGCGGCTTCTTCGACCAGCGCCATGCCTTCCTCGAAGGTGCGCCGGAAAAGCGCCGAGGCGGAAAAAGAGCGCTGGGTGAGATCGTGAGACGTCAGAGCATCGGCCGGCCGCATGGCGCTCTTTCCCTTTTTCGAGCGGGCGGACGCTAACAAGCTCTTGCCGCCAGGCAAAGCGCAACTCTTGGTTAATGACGAGAATTTTTTGCGGCCACGGCTTCCCGGTTGCGCATATTAACCACGCTTGAAAAATGTCTCGGCAGTCGAGCGGGTCGCGTGCCGCGCGGCGATCGCGCTTTTGCAGCGCCCGATCTCTTCCTCCAGGCAGCCGATCCGCAATTCCAACTCATGCGCCGACATCGTGGAAATATCCGCGCCCAGCTGGATCTGGGGGGCCTTCTTGCGCGGCTCAAGGTCGTCGGCGTCCATCGCCGCTCCATTGGCGTCCCGATTTCTTTGGCGTTAGTCTGGGCGCTCCCTTTCCCGCTGGCAAGCCGCATGAAAGCCATCGCCGTTCGCAATCCCGGCCGCGATTATCGCCTTGTCCTGGAAGACCTGGTCGAGCCCCGACCGGGGCCCGGCCGGATTGTCATCAAGGTGGCGGCAGCGGGCGTCAATCGCGCCGATTTGCACCAGGCCCGCGGCGTCTATCCGCCTCCGCCCGGCGCGCCTGAGACCCTGGGCCTGGAAGTTTCCGGCCATGTCGTGGCCTTGGGTGACAAAGGCAGCTCCTGCAAGGAGGGCGACGCGGTGACGGCCTTGCTCGCAGGCGGCGGTTACGCGGAATATGCCGTCGCGGAGGCCGGTTGCGCGCTCAAGCTTCCCGCCTCTCTTGACGTCATCGCCGCCGCCGCCCTTCCCGAGGCCCTTTTCACGGCGTGGACCAATATCATGGATACGGCAAGGCTGAAGCCGGGAGAAACGCTGCTGATTCACGGAGGCGCCAGCGGCATCGGAGTGATCGCCATCCAGATGTTCGCAAGCCTTGGCCACGATGTCTTTGCCACTGCCGGCAGCGACGACAAGTGCCGCCTCTGTGAAAGACTGGGCGCAAGCCGCGCCATCAACTACCGCAAGGAGGACTTTGTGGCTGCTGTCAAAGAGGCCAGCCGCGGCAAAGGCGTGGACGTCATCCTGGACATGGTCGGGGGAAGCTATGTCCAGCGCAACATGGATGCCGCCGCCGTTGGCGGCCGTGTCGTCAACATCGCCTATCAGGATGGGGCGGCGATGACTCTGAATCTGGGCCCCATGCTGCGCAAATCGCTGACCCTGACCGCCACCACCTTGCGTGGCCGAACGGCGCCGGAGAAACAGGCAATCCGCGATCGCCTCTTGGAGAGAGTTTGGCCTCTGGTTGCCCAAGGAAAAATCCTCCCCGTCGTGGATAGGCAATTCGCCTTGGCCGATGCCGGCGGAGCCCATGAACACCTGAAGAA
>JBOHKF010000165.1:0-8522 GCA_050729015.1 Rhizomicrobium sp.
CTTTCAATGTCGCCCGGGCAGCCGCCAGAGTGCAGGATGAGGCGCTGTGCCAGACGCGTCTCTTCCGGGCCCGACCAGCATGAATTTCCCATGACACTGACACTTTTCTCGCAAAAAGGCCTCCTAACGCTGGCGCAAGTGCTGACGATTGACGTCATGCTTGCGGGCGACAACGCGGTGGTCATCGGCCTGGCGGCCGCGAGACTTCCACCGAACCTGCGGCGCAGGATCATTCTTGCGGGCCTGATTGCGGCGGTGATCTTGCGACTGGGCCTTGCCCTTGTCGCGATGCGGCTGATGGAAATCATTGGCCTCACG
This sequence comes from Rhizomicrobium sp., assembly GCA_050729015.1. Lineage (GTDB taxonomy): Bacteria > Pseudomonadota > Alphaproteobacteria > Micropepsales > Micropepsaceae > Rhizomicrobium. Next base: position 319 of record JBOHKF010000165.1, read on the forward strand.
CTCGCCGGCGGCATCCTGCTCCTCTGGGTGAGCTGGCGGTTGTGGCGTGAGGTTTCCAAGCCGCCTCCACCGCCCGCAGGCCCGAAAGCCAAGGCGTCCACCGGCCGCGCCGTCCTGGGTATCGTCCTGGCCGATGTCTCCATGTCGTTGGACAATGTTCTGGGCGTGGCCGGAGCGGCACGCCAGCATCTCGACATCCTGGTGATCGGGTTATTGCTTTCGGTGGCGTTTATGGGGGCTGCCGCCGAGATGATCGCGCGGCTGCTCGAACGCTTCCGCTGGATCAGCTACCTGGGCCTCGCCGTCGTGATTTATGTCGCTCTTTCCATGATCTGGGCGGGGAGCCACGACGTCGCCCAAGCGCTGAGGCGGGTGTGACCGCCTTCAATCGAGCTTGAAAAGCAACGCCGTCGCGTCGTCGCTTGCCTTGAAGGGGGAAATTTCTCGCCCTTTGCATCAGAGACATGATCCAAGAGCGTGAAGCTCACGATTTCGGCCCGAGCAGGCTCTTCAGCTTGTCCATCAGGGCCGGCTGGTCGGGCACGAAATCCTGTTCCAACCACCAATTCTCCAGTTGCTCGAGAACGCGTCCTACTTCCGGGCCCTCGCGCACCCCTTGCTCGATCACGTCACGGCCGGTCAGCGGAAATCGGGGACGCTCCCAGCCATCGGCGATCGAAAGCAGCATTCGCCAAGGAAAATGGTCTCGCGGTCCCTTTGCCCAGCGCAAAAAGATGGAATCGCGAAACGGCCCTGGGCCCAGACGATAGAGGCTTTGGCGCACCCCGCCGGCGGAAAGCGGTGTCACGTCGCTTTCCATTCGGGCCATACCCTGAAGACGCGCGCGTTCGGCGGCCGAAAGCTTCAACCGCTCGCCCACCCTCGCGGCCACGTCATTGGCGCCAGGCAGAAGCGCTCCCAGCCGCAACAGGGCATCGGACGGAAAGGTATTTTCGGCGTCAATCGCCACCAGTTGCTCGAGCCGGGCCAGTTCGAGCGGATGCGGGAGAAGTTCGGATAGAAGTCCCGACGCCGCCATCATGCGCAAGGCCGGGATGGGGTTTGGGCTGGCGAGGAGCCGCAGCAATTCCTTGGCGATGCGCTCGCCGGACAATTTATTGAGGCCGCTCTTGGCGGCGGCGGCGGCGCGAAGCGCATACCCGTCCATCTCGCCTCGGCCGTACCAGGCGTGAAACCGGAAGAGACGCAAGATGCGCAGATAATCCTCTTTGATCCGTTGGGCGGGATCTCCCACGAAACGCACGCGTCCTGCGAGCAGGTCCTCGACGCCGCCGTGATAGTCGAAAATTTCTCCCTCGGGCGAGGCGTAGAGCGCGTTCATCGTGAAATCGCGCCGCGCCGAGTCTTCCTGCCAATTGGCGGTATAGGATACAACGGCACGGCGACCATCGGTCTTCACGTCACGCCGCAAGCTGGTTACTTCGAACGGCTGTCCATCCACAATGGCGGTCACGGTTCCGTGATCGAGACCGGTAGGCACGAATTTGATGGCCGCCTTGCCCAGCCGCAATATGACCTCCTCGGGCAGCATCGGCACGGCAATGTCAATATCCTCCGCCGGGCGGTTCAACAGCGCATTGCGGACCGCCCCGCCTACGAAGCGGGCTTGGCCCAAGGCAGCCATCAGCTTCACCGTCGCGGGCCGCACCATCCAGGCTTGGCGGGCAGGGTGGATTTTCATCGCCCTTCCGTGACATCGGCAGCGGTGAGCCGGGCGGCGAAATCCACCAACAGGGCGGCGGTAACCCCCCAGATGACGCGTCCCTCCGGTGCAAAGACATAGAAGCGCCGCTGGCGCGCGCCCCATGCCCGGCTTTCGACTTTGCGGTTGGCGGGATCGAGGAAAAAAGCCAGCGGGGCTTCGAAAGTTTCAGCCACTTCCCGGGGATTGGGTGCAAGTACAAAATCCGCCACAACCACACCCACGACCGGACAAATGTCATAACCCGTGCCGGTGCGATAGCGCGGCAGATAACCCGCGATACTCACGAAAGCCGATTCGATGCCCGTCTCCTCCCGGGTCTCGCGCAACGCGGTTTCCACCGCCGAGAGATCGCCTTCCTCGCGCCGTCCTCCGGGAAAGCTCACCTGCCCGCCGTGGCGGGCGAGATGATCGGTGCGCCGGGTGAAAAGAATGCTGGGTTCGCTCCTGGCGACGATGGGAATGAGCACGGCTGCTTCGACGGCGACGATTTGGCCCGCAGGGCGCAGCTCCGGATGGAGTTCGTAATCGTCGTGGCCCATTGCCGGCGAGGGCGCATGCAGCAAGACGGCGGAAAGCGTCGCCAGGAGATCGGCTTTGAGGCGCTCGATGACAGCCATCATGGCATGGCCTTGGATATCGCCTTGGAAATCGTCAGGACGCCTTCCGGCCGGGGCCGCGTGCCTATGCCACGTTGATGGAACCCCTTTCCATTGCGAGCGATGACGTCCACAGCAGATGGTCTCTCTCGAAAAAGGCGTTCGCGAGCCATGGAGCGATTTACGCCGCTTCCATATTATAAGTGAAGGCCGGGCCGAGCTTTTCGCTGTTGCCACGGCTTCTCCAGGGTGCAGAATGACTTTTTCCTTAAGGGTCCCAAACCCCGCAAAGCCGCGCGAGAACCCCATGAGAACCCGCATGATCGAAGACGCGGACATCCTGAACGAGGCTGACGCGCCGGCTGCGCTGTCCGCCTGCGCCCAGACCTTTGCCACCGTAAAAAAGCGCCTGGGCCAAGTAATTTTCGGCCAGGAAGAGGTGATCGAGCAGACATTGGTAACGCTCCTCGCCGGCGGCCACGGCCTGTTGATCGGCGTTCCGGGCCTTGCCAAGACCAAGCTGGTGGAAAGCCTCGCCATCGTCCTTGGGCTGGACACCAATCGCGTCCAGTTCACGCCCGACCTGATGCCCAGCGACATTACCGGCTCGGAGGTGATGGAGGAGAGCGCAAGCGGCACCCGCGCCTTCCGTTTCATTCGGGGGCCGGTCTTCACCCAATTGTTGATGGCCGACGAGATCAACCGCGCCTCGCCGCGCACGCAATCGGCGCTGCTGCAAGCGATGCAGGAAAAACATGTGACGGTGGCGGCGGCGCGGTACGATCTGCCGCGGCTGTTCCATGTGCTGGCGACGCAGAACCCGCTGGAGCAGGAAGGCACCTATGCGCTGCCCGAAGCGCAACTCGACCGCTTTCTGCTGCAAATAGACGTCGGCTATCCCGATCTCGACTCCGAGCGGCGCATGCTGATCGCCACCACCATGGGCGAGGAAAGCCGCGCCACCCGCGTCTGCGGAACCGAGGACCTGATCAATGCCCAGATCCTGGTGCGCCACATGCCGGTGGGCGAGAAGGTGATGGATTCCATCCTGAAACTGGTACGCGCTGCCCGGCCGGATTCCAATCACGACGAAGCCAGGGGACAGATCGCCTGGGGTCCCGGTCCGCGCGCCAGCCAAGCCTTCATGCTGGCAGCCCGGGCCCGGGCCCTTTTGGATGGGCGCCTCGCCCCTTCCACCGACGACATCGTGGCCTTGGCGGGTCCGGTACTGCGGCATCGCATGGCACTGAGCTTCTCTGCGCGTGCCGAAGGGGCGACGACGGCGCAGGTGATCGAAAAGCTTTGCCGCGCTTTGCTTTGAGGAATCGTCCTTGACGGGATTTTCGCCGCTCCAGCATGAAGCGGACGCTCTAGGCGCGGGGCTGCCCCCCCTGATGGTGGCCGCCGAAAAGCTTGCGGCCTCGATCAGTCTGGGATCGCATGGACGCCGCAAGGCGGGAATCGGCGAGAATTTCTGGCAGTTCCGCCGCTACGCCAGCGCCGATTCCGTAGGTCGCATAGATTGGCGCCAGTCCGCCAAGTCGCAGCATTTGTTCGTGCGGGAGCGGGAATGGGAGTCGGCGCAAACAGTGTGGTTCTGGCGCGACGGCGATCCCGGGATGCGCTTCGGCTCGGGTGGGCTGGGCAAGCTGGAACGGGCCAATCTTCTGCTCCTGGCTCTGGCATCGCTTCTGGTGAGAGGCGGCGAGCGGGTGGGGCTCCTGGGTGCGGCTTATCTGCCCGGTGCTTCGCGTTTCACTCTGTCGCGCATCGGCCATTCCCTTCTCGATCCCAAGATGCAGGAAAAGGAGCGCCGCGGGGCAGAGCGGCGGCAAGGCCCGCCGGCGGCGATCATTGCCCGCGGCGCGCGGCTGGTTTGGCTAAGCGATTTTCTGGGCGCGGACGTGGAAGAACACATGAAAGCTTTCGCCCGCTCTGGCGCGGTGGGGCATCTGATGCGCATCGTCGATCCCGCGGAAGAGGATTTTCCTTATACCGGGCGCGCCCGCTTCGAGGGTCCGCGCGGTCGCGAAAGCGCCTTGTTCGGACGTGCCGAAAGCGTGGCCGCCGATTATCGCTCTCGCTTCGCCGCACATGGCGAAAGAATCGCGCGCGCCGCCGCCAGTCTGGGCTGGACCATCACCGTTCACCGCACCGATCATGCCCCCCACGCGGCGCTGATTGCGCTTTACGCCGCATTGAGCCCCATAATTTGAGATGACCTTGTTCTCGGCATTGACATTCGGCGCTCCATGGATTCTGGCGGCGCTGGCGGGACTGCCAATCCTGTGGTGGCTGCTGAAAGTGACGCCGCCCCAGCCTCGCCGCATCGTGTTTCCGCCTTCGCGCCTGCTTTTGGGGCTTAGGGACCGGGAGCAGACTCCTGCCCACACACCCTGGTGGCTGATGCTGCTCCGGGTGCTGGCTGCCTCTTTGCTGATCCTGGCTCTCGCCGACCCCTTGCTGGGCCGCATCGCCAGGATCGCCGGAGCTGGACCGATGGTGGTGGTGGTGGACAATGGCTGGACCGCCGCCCGCAACTGGGAGCAGCGACAGACAGTGATCACCGACCTGCTGCGCGCAGCCGGCAACCGGCCGGTGGCGATCATCCCCACCGCGGCGCAAGCGCCCCTAACCCTCCTGGACGCGGCCGCGGCCATCAGGACCGCGCGCGAGCTCAAGCCTGCGGCCTGGCCGGGCGACCGGAAGGCGGCCTTGGCCGAAATCGCCAATGCGCATCTCGCGGGACGGCCGGAGTTCTTCTGGCTCAGCGACGGGATTGAAGATGGCCAGGGCAAGGCGCTGGCTAAGGGCCTTTCCCGGATGGGAGGCCTTTCCATTTTCGCGCCACGTCAACCCGCGCGCGGGCTCTTGGCGCCGCGCCGCGATGCGACCGGCTTTGCGGTCACCGCCATCCGGGCCGGAGCCGGGCATTCCGCTGCCCTTCACGTGGCCGCGATCGGGCCGCGCGGCGAGACCCTGGCCGACACCACCCTGTCCTTCAAGGCGGGTGAAGACCGCGGCAGCGGCCACATCACCATACCCCTGGAAGTGCGCAATCAGACCGTGCGACTGGAAATTCGGGGCGAAGAAAGCGCCGGGGCGACCCAGCTTCTCGACACCGGCGGGATGGAAAGGCGGGTGGGCTTGGTTTCGGCAGTCGCCGCGGAAAATGAACAGCCGCTGCTTTCCGATATCTATTATCTCGACCGCGCGCTTGAGCCTTTCGCCGAGGTCGAGAAAGGCACCATCGGCGCCTTGATCGCCCACCATGTCTCGGTGCTGTTCCTTGCCGATGTCGGCAAAATCGGCGGCAGCGACGCCCTGCAAGTGGAACAATTCCTCAAGCGCGGCGGCATCTTGATCCGCTTCGCCGGGCCACGCATGTCCAACGGGACCGACGCCCTGGTACCTGTGAGCTTGCGGGTGGGCGGGCGCTATCTGGGAGGCGCCATGGCTTGGAACCAGCCCCAGCACCTGGCGGATTTTCCATTGGCGTCGCCCTTCAATGGTCTTTCGATCCCCAAAGAAGTGACGGTCTCTCGCCAGATCCTGGCCGAACCCAGCGCCGAACTGCCTGGTCATACATGGGCGCGCCTGGCCGACGGCACGCCGCTCGTCACGGCCAGGCAAGATGGCGCGGGCTGGATCGTGCTGTTTCACATTACCGCCGGGCCCGCCTGGTCATCGCTTCCGTTGTCGGGCCTTTATGTCGGGATGCTGAAACGGCTCCTGGCGCTTTCGGCTGGGACCCCCGCCACCGCGCTTGCCAATCTTTCCTCGCTGGCTCCCATCAGCGTACTGGACGGATACGGGCGGACAGTGCCGCCCCCGCCGGACATTGCGCCGATTGCCGCCAATGAATTCGAGCACACAGGCGTGTCCGCCAGTCACCCGCCCGGCCTTTATGGCGCCCGGGGCACGGCCGATGCGCTCAACGAATTGCCGGCGAACGCCAATCTTGTCCCGCTTTCGCTCGCGGGCATGCAAAGCTACGGCGCGGCGCGCACCCTTGCTCTTCAGCCCTATCTGCTGGCGCTTGCGGCATTGCTGTTGTGCCTCGACGCCGTCGCGTCCCTCTGGCTCAGGGGATATTTGCCCCATCGCGCGCTGGGAGCGGCGGCGGCCGTGCTGGCGGTTGCCTTCATCCCCTTACATCAATCCCGGGCCGATGAAGCAAAAGATCTCAAGGCCGCGCTCGACACCCGTCTCGCCTATGTGATTACCGGCATTCCGGGGGTGGACGATATGAGCCGGGCCGGGCTGACCGGATTGGGAAACGCGCTTAGGGCCAGAACCTCCTATGAGCCTGAGGCGCCCATGGGCGTGGATATCGCCGCCGACGATCTTGCCTTCTATCCCTTGCTCTATTGGCCGATGGATCCCCGCGAGAAGGATCTTTCGCCTCAAGCCATTTCCAAGCTCAACGACTATATGCGCTTAGGGGGAACCATCGTGTTCGACACGCGCGACCTCACTCTGGGCGCCGTCCGCGGCGATACATCCCCCGGCGTCCAGACTCTCAGGCGCCTCACCAAGGGCCTGGACCTGCCACCGCTCGAACCCGTGCCTCCCGATCATGTTCTGACCAAGTCGTTCTATCTTTTGAAGGACTTTCCCGGACGCTGGACCGGCGGCCAGGTATGGGTGGAAAAACTACCCCCCGCCCGGAAAGGACAGGAACGCGCGCCCGCCCGCGGCGGCGACGGCGTATCGCCGGTTATCATCGGCGGCAACGACTGGGCGGCGGCGTGGGCGGTGGACGCGAACGGCCGCCCGCTGACGGAGCCGGTGCCGGGCGGCGAAATGCAGCGCGAAATGGCGCTGCGTTTCGGCATCAATCTGGTGATGTATGCGCTGACCGGAAACTACAAAACCGATCAAGTGCATGCACCGGCCCTGCTCGAACGCCTGGGCAGCGAGGGCAGATGACGCGGCTCGCATTCGATCCCCACATCCCCCTGGCTTTGCTGGCGATTCTGGCGGCGCTGGCCTTGGCAATCACCACTCTCGGCCTATGGCGGCGGGCGCGCGGCGCTCCGATGCGCGGCCTCGCATTCGCCATCCTGCTGTTCGCGCTGGCAGGCCCGATCCTGGTCAGAGAGACGCACGCGCCGCTGTCCGATGTCGTGGCCCTGGTCGTGGATCGCTCACAGAGCATGAGCGTGGGCAACCGTTCGGCTGAGGCCGATGCGGCACTCGCCAAGCTCAGGCGGGAGCTTCGGGCCCAGCCAAATCTCAGCGTCCGCGAGACCACGGTCACCACCACCGCCACTGGCGAGAACAATGGCACCGAGGCTTTCAGGGCACTCGACAACGCTCTTTCCGACGTGCCGCCCGGCCGCATCGCCGGCGCGATCATGATAACCGATGGCGAAGTTCATGACGCCCCGCAAAAGCTCGCCCTCAAGGCACCGCTTCAGGTCCTGATCGCGGGCAAGCGCGGCGAACGGGATCGCAAGCTGACCGTGCTCAATGCCGAACGCTTCGCCATCGTCGGCCAGAGCGCGCAGATGGTCCTCAGGGTGGATGATTTCGGCGGCGACGATTCCGGCGGCAGCGCGGAGGTGAGCGTTTCGGTGGACGGCAAATCTCTGGGCACCAGGGTGGTGCAGTTGGGGCAGAACACCACCCTCAAGATTCCCATCGCTCACGAAGGAGAGAACATCGTCGAGTTGGCCGCCGCTCCCGGCCCTTCCGAACTCACCCTCCAGAACAACCACGCGGTGGTGAGCATCTCCGGCGTACGCGACCACCTGCGCGTGCTGTTGATTTCAGGCGAGCCTCATGCCGGAGAACGGGTCTGGCGCAATCTGCTCAAGTCGGATCCCTCGGTGGATCTGATTCACTTCACTATCCTGCGCCCGCCCGACAAGCAGGAC
>JBOHKF010000166.1:0-4360 GCA_050729015.1 Rhizomicrobium sp.
CTACCGGTCAATCTGTTCCGGTCTCCGTTACAACGCCCGAAATCAATTTCACGATTCCCGCTTTTGTGGGATTGCTTACCGTTACACGCAACGGCGGTGGTGGCGGCAATGGCGGAGCGGTGAACGTGACCGATACCGGTAACATCACCACCTACGGTGTCGGGGCCGATGGCATTTTCGCGCAATCCATCGGCGGTGCTGGCGGCCTTGCCGGGACCAGCGCTGCGTCCGTGCTCGCCTTTATGGGATCGGATGGCAATGCCGGCAATGGCGGCACGGTCACGGTCAATCATACCGGTAGCATTATTGCGACTGGCAACGACGCGAGCGCCATCTTCGCGCAGAGCGTTGGTGGCACCCAGGCGCCGGACGCATCCGCGGCGTTCGCTAGCTTCGGTCACGTTTTTGACAGTCATGGCGACACCACACCGGGCACCGGTAGCGATATCACCATCACTGTTTCCGGCGGCACGTTCGAAGGCGGTGGCGATACCGGCGCCGGCATTTGGATCGACAATGGCCTGGTCAATTCGATCACCATCGCAAGTAGCGCGACAGTGGAAGCACTCAGCGGTGCGGCAATTAAAGCGACCGAGGACTCAGGATTGATCGTCAACAGTGTCGACAATTTTGGCACCGTAGCAGGAGATGTTCTGCTCGCTGGAACAAATGCAAATAGTTTCAAGAACGAAGCCGGTGCCATTCTCGCACCAAACAGCACAGTCGATCTGGCTGGTGGCACGCTGACCAATCTCGGCACGCTATCGCCCGGAGGCGTCGGCAAAGCTGCTACGGTGGCGCTGAATGGCAATCTTATTGAGGCAACGGGCAGCACGTATGCGGTAGATATCAGCTCGGGCGCTGCGGACCTTATTAACGTCGCCGGGAACGCCTCCGTGGCCGGGACGATCGCAGTGCATTTCAGCACCATCACCAATGCGCCGCTCACAATACTGACCACCACAGGAACTCTGACCAATGCCGGAGCGACGATCTCAGGCAATACCGCGGTCGTGACCTTTGCCCCCAGTTTCTCTGCCAATGCGCTGACGCTCGACCCCACCGCGAATTGGGACCCGCCCGCGGCCAATCTAGACGGCAATCAAACGAGCTTGAGCAATTACCTTCAATCTTTGTGGAACAACGGCTCGACCGGCTTTGCGACCGGCATGGGTACGCTGGCCAATATCGCCTCTCCTACCGCCTACGCTGGAGCGCTTGGGCAACTGACGGGCGAGGTTCGCGCGGATACCGCCCAAGCCGCGGTTCAATCGGTTACGCCCTTCTTGGATCTCCTAATGAGCAGCGCTGGGCTCGATACCTCTTCTGGCCTGGCGGAAAATTCTCTGCCCGACGGCGCGAAGCCGGCTCAGCTTGAAACAGGCGTCGTGCGCGCATGGGTCGCTCCCTATGGAGGTCATATCAATTTCAGCGCGGACGAGCAGACCGGCGCCCAGATGCTCTCGACCAACCTGGTGGGGGTGGCAGCGGGCCTGGAAAGCCATGTCGATGATAGCCTTTTGGTCGGTGGCAGCGTTGCGGTAAGTGGCGACAGATTCTTGTTTGCGGGAGGCCAGAGCGAAGGCGACAGTACCGCCTTAATGTTGGCTGCCTATGGGCGAGAAGCTCTGTTCGGTCAGGCTTATGTTTCCGGCGCGATCTTTTACGGCCGTTACAATGTCGCCACCATGCGGGCGGTGACTATATCGTCTGACGATATCTTGCGCGGCCATTTCGTGGCGAACGATTTCGGTGCACGACTGGAGGGCGGGTATAACTTCGCACTCGACGATTCTTCTGCACTCACGCCCTATGCTGGCCTGCTTGGGCAAGATTTCAAGGCGCCGGCATATAGCGAGACAGTATTGTCCGGTGCGCCGACATTCGCTCTATCCTATTCGGCGGAGGAGAATGGCTTCGTACAGGGCGATATCGGTGCGCGGCTGAACCATGATTTCGAGGTAAAAAACGATACCTTCGTAACCGAATTTCATGCTGCCTGGATACATCAACTCCAGGATGACGTAGTAAGTCGTGCCGGCATAGCGAGCGTTGCGGGCTCTTCTTTTGTTGTTACAGGCGCCACTATGCCCCTGGATTCCCTCAATCTGGGCGCAGGGCTGCAACTCAAGGCAGATAGAGGACTTGGCGCCGGCGTGCGGCTGGAGAGCCAGTTCGGCACTGGCTTCACCGCGCTCTCGGGCACCATCAATGTTGGCTATGCGTGGTAGACTCGGCTAGGGTGGAGTCGCTGGAAAAGGGCGCAGATTTCGCCAACCCTGTACGCGAAACGCACCCTGCGTTGGCGGTCCTGGCAAGCCGCGCCGTCGCCATCGCGATACTCCTGCCTTCCACCGCCATTCCAGCCCTGGCCCAGACCAGCGGCGGCACGGGCGGTAATGGAACTGCTGGCACGGGAGGAACCAGCTCGACGACGGGAACGGGCGGGACCGGCGGCTCCACCTCCAACGGCGGCGGCGCGGGTGCGACAGGCGGCGCGCATGGCGCGGTGGTGACAAGCACAGCAAGCAATTCCGCCTCGGTGGCCGGCGGTCGGGGCGGCGAGGGCTTTCCGGTTTGGACCGAAGACGATGTTGACCGTTATCAAGCGGGCTGGCCTGTCGGTACGAAAGAGCGCGTTTGGCTTGACGTTCTGCTCTACATGGGATTGCGGCGCGGCGGTGCGGTAACGCTAGGCCGCCAGCATGTCCGCAATGGCATAGTGACCCTTCGCACGGAAAAGAGCCAAGGCACAATGACAGTGACTCTGCCCATTTTGCCTATTCTGGCAACCACATTGGCCGCCGGGCCGTGCGCTGACCTTGCTTTCATCTGTGGCGCGAATGGGAAGCCGCTGCAGAAAGAAAGTTTCGGTAACTTATTCCGCGAAGCGTGCAACAAAGCTGGCGTGTTCTGGAAGTCCGCGCATGGGCTTCGCAAAGCCGGTGCCACGCGCGCAGCGGACAACGGTGCGACCGTAACCGAACTTGAAGCGATCTTCGGATGGCAAGGCGGCGGCATGGCTGCGCTCTATACTCGCGCGGCTGATCGCAAGCGCGCATCGATTAGAGCGATGTCGATGATGGAAAGAGCGACTGACGGACATTCTATGTGCCAACCTACCGACAAGGTAGGCACGCCGGAGCTAAAAATAGAGTAATTTCATGTGCTTATTTTTTCAGTGGTGCGCCCTAGGGGAGTCGAACCCCTCTTACAAGATTGAAAATCTTGGGTCCTAACCGATAGACGAAGGGCGCCTCTGAGCCGTCCGGGAAATTGCGGCCAGATCTTGAGGCCGCGGGCTATACAGGGCCTTGAGGGACGAGGCAAGGAGCCGTCAGGGCGAGGCCGAAGCGGCATCCTCGATCTGAAGCTGAACCCGGCGCGCGCCATTCCATTCCTCGCATTTGAGCCGTCCTGCAACATGAAGCAGGCGTCCCCGCGATTTGAGCAGGCTATCGCCCAAAGCGGTCCCGGCGGCGCGAAAGGCAATGGCATCGAGCGTGCCGCCATCCCCGCCCACCAGCCGCATTTTCACATGGCTGTCGCCAACCTTGCCGGCAAAGGCCACGCGCAGGTTGGGGAACGCCAAGAGCGGTTCGGGATTGCCTGCGCCATAGGGACCGGCACGCGCGATTTCAGAAACCAGATCCGGGCATGCCGCCCCCGGCGAAGAGACCGCATCCACCGCCAGGTCGCCGGCCGCTTCGCAGGCACCGTCGAGGCCACTGGCGAATTGCCTTTCCAGGAATTGGCGGAAGGATGAAAGCTGGCCCTCCGCCAGGGTGAACCCCGCCGCCATGGCGTGGCCGCCACCCGCCTCGATCAAGCCCTGTTCGCGCGCCGCACGCACCAGGCGGCCCGCGTCGAGACCGGGAATGGAACGGGCCGAGCCGCGCCCCATGCCGCCCTCGAAACCCGCGACGAAAGCGGGCTTGGCGAAACGCTCCTTGAGACGGCCGGCCACGATTCCCACAACCCCCGCGTGCCAGCCCTCATTCGTCACCAGCAGGAACGGCGAATTGTCCTGCAGCGCGGCCTGCGCGGTCGCTTCGTCAAGGATGGCGCGCTCGATCTCCCGGCGCTCGCGGTTGTGACGATCAAGCTGGCGCGCGAATTCACCCGCGAGCGACTCGTCGTTGGTGCTCAAAAGATCGGCACCAAGGCCGGAGCGTCCCACCCGCCCTCCGGCATTGATGCGCGGACCAAATACGAAGCCCAGATGATAGGTGGAAAAGGGCGGCGTTACGCCCGCAACCTGGGCCAGCGCGAGCAGGCCGGGCCGGGCCAATCTGGAAAGCTGCGCCAGACCCTGGCGGACAAAGGCCCGGTTGACGCCGTTGAGCGGCACCACATCGCA
>JBOHKF010000167.1:0-4928 GCA_050729015.1 Rhizomicrobium sp.
GCATGGATTGCGGCATCCCCTTCTGCCACCAGGGCTGCCCGGTCAACAACCTGATCCCGGATTGGAATCATCTGGTCTATCGCGACCAGTGGCGGGCCGCCCTGGAGACGCTTCACTCCACCAACAATTTTCCGGAATTCACGGGACGGATCTGTCCCGCCCCATGCGAAGCGTCCTGCACGCTCAACATTGATGAGATACCGGTCACCATCAAGACCATCGAGTGCCAGATCGTGGACCGTGGGTGGGAGGAAGGCTGGGTCCGTCCGCAATTGCCCACCCGCAAGACCGGAAAGACGGCGGCCGTGGTGGGTTCGGGGCCGGCGGGACTGGCAGCAGCGCAACAACTGGCGCGCGCCGGCCATTCGGTCACGGTTTTTGAAAAGTCCGACCGCGTCGGCGGGCTGCTGCGCTATGGCATCCCCGATTTCAAGATGGACAAAGCGCTGATCGACCGGCGCATTCGCCAGATGGAGGCCGAAGGGGTGGCGTTCCGCGCCGGCGTGGAAGTTGGCGCGAACATTTCGGTGGCGATGCTGTTCGCCGATTACGATGCGGTCGTACTGGCGGGCGGCGCGGAGGCGCCGCGCGATCTTTCCATTCCCGGCCGCCAGGAACCCGGCATCCACTTCGCCATGGATTTCCTCACCCAGCAGAACAAGCGGGTTGCCGGCGATGACGAAGCCAGGGCGGCTCCCACCGGCACCATCACCGCCAAGGACAAGCAGGTGGTGGTGATCGGCGGCGGCGACACCGGCTCGGACTGCATCGGCACCGCCAATCGCCAGGGCGCGCTTTCGGTGACCCAGCTCGAAATTCTGCCCAAGCCGCCGCTTCGCGAGGACAAGGCCCTGGTGTGGCCCGACTGGCCGCTCAAACTGCGAACCTCCTTCAGCCACGAAGAAGGCGTTTCGCGTGACTGGTCGGTTCAGACCCGGCGCGCCGTGGTTGAAGAGGGAAGGCTCACCGGCCTCGAATGCGTGCGACTGGACTGGGAACTGGGCGACGGCGGCAAGATGAATCTCGTCGAGGTACCCCAGAGTCATTTTCTACTCAAGGCCGACCTGGTGTTGCTGGCAATGGGGTTCACCGGGCCGAGAAAAGCGGGCCTGGTGGAACAGGCGCGCCTGGCGCTCGATGCCCGCGGCAATGTCAAGGCCGATACCTTGAACTACCAGACCAGCGCCGCCAAAGCGTTCGCCTGCGGCGACATGCGCCGTGGCCAGTCGCTGGTGGTCTGGGCCATTCGCGAAGGCCGCCAATGCGCGCGGGCGGTCGATGCGTTTCTTATGGGCTCTTCCGAACTGCCCCGCTGAGCCCATGGCGCACGCCTTGCGGAAAGCCGGCTCCACGCGCCGGCCGGTGCGTCATGCCGGCGCGCTGAAAGGCGCGCCTCACCCCATGAAATGGCGGACGGCTTCTCCCACGGGGGTGAGAAGCGCGAACGCCCAGAGAATGGCGGAGGCGGTGTTGGCGATCTGAAACGGCCAGAATTCAAGTTCGCTCATCCCGGCGACCAGGGGCACGGTGGCGCGAAAGGGGCCCAGAAAGCGGCCCAGGAAAATCGCCCAGGTGCCGAAGCGATGGAAGAAATGCAGGCCTTTTTCGATGCTGGCCTCGTAGCGGCTAAAGGGCCAGATTTGGAGGATCTGGTGATGGTAATGAAGGCCGAGCCAGAAAGAGATCCAATCGCCCACAATCGAGCCGGTGACCGCGCCGGCCCAGGCGGGAACAACGCTGATGTGGCTCGCCCCGATCACCGCGCCCAGGGTGATGAGCAGGAAAGTCCCGGGGATGATGAAGGAAACCCCCACGAAGGATTCGGAAAAGGCGACCACGAAGCCGATCGGAAAACACCACTCCGGGTGGGCCTGGGCCAAGTCGGTGACCCATGGCGTGAGAACGTGGAAAAACCAATAAAAAAACTGGTGCACGCGGCCCCTTTGAATCGCACGGCAAAAGCAGGAGAGCTGCGGTACATACCGCGTGGGCCGGGGTAAGGCCAGGGCTGGCCCATCCCGCGACATTTTCGACAAATTTACGTGCCGAGTCGCTGCTAATGGACCTGGTGGAGCGTAGACTGGCGCTCTCGTAGATTGGCGCTCTAGTAGACTGGCGCTCCAACCGTGAACGGCGGCCTCCGTCCCGCCAGCCATCCACCGGCTGGCGGCACATTTGTGGAATTGTGATCCGATGAGCATCGAAGGCACCGATAAGCACCTCCCTCATGCCCGCACGCCCTATAAGGCGGACAAGCCCGGTTCGACCTGGGAGGGGATTAAGCGCTGGAGCCGCAACAATCCCAGAATAGCCTGGGTGGCCTGGGCGGTGCTGGCCCTGGCGCTGGTGGCGCTTCTGGTGTGGGCCATCTATCCCCAGCCGCAAGTCAGAAGACGCTTCAATCAGGGCCCTCAGCCCGTCGGTGTCGCCACCGCCATAAACGGGCCCATCAATGTCACCCTCGACGGTTTGGGCACCGTGACCCCGCTCGCGACCGCCACGGTTACCCCCCAGGTCGGCGGCCAACTGATGAAGCTGTACTTTACGGAAGGTCAGATGGTGAAGACCGGAGACCTCCTGGCGCAGATCGATCCCCGGCCCTATCAGGCGGCGCTGGATCAGGCGCGGGGACAGCTTGCCAAGGATCAGGCGACCTTGGTGGGCGCCCAGCAGGATCTGTTGCGCTATCAGACTCTGTTGACTGCGAATGCCATCGCCAAGCAGACGGTAAGCGACGAGGCGGCGACGGTGGCCACCTACAAGGGCGTGGTCGAGGCGGACAAGGCCAATGTCGAGAATGCCCAGATCAACCTGCGCTACACCAACATCGTCTCGCCGGTGAAGGGCCGGGTGGGCCTTCACCTGGTCGATGTCGGTAATATCGTTCAGGCCAACCAGGCCACCGGCATCGTGGTGGTGACCGAACTGTCGCCGATGTCCGTGGTCTTCACCGTGCCGGAAGACAATATCCCCGAGATCATGGGACGCCTCTCAAAGGGCGCGGTACTGGAGGCCGATGCCTGGGATCGCAGCCAGACGACCAAGATTGCCAGCGGCAAGCTCGCTACCGTGGACAATGTGGTGGATACCACCACCGGCACGGTGAAGCTGCGCGCCATGTTCGATAATACCGACTTCAAGCTGTTTCCCAACCAGTTCGTGAATATCCGCCTTCTGGTCGACACGCTCCAGAACCGAACCGTGATCCCGATGGCAGCCGTCCAGCGCGGCGCCAGCGGCACCTTCGTCTTTATCGTCAATCCGGACAAAACGGTGAGCCAGCGGAGCGTCAAGCTGGGCATCCAGGATGGCGTCAAGGTTGCCATCCTTGACGGCCTCAAGCCCGGCGACATGGTGGTGGTGGATGGCGCCGACCGGTTGCGCGACGGCTCGGAGGTCACCATCCCCGATCAGGGCCGGCAAAAGATCAACCAGCCATCGGGGGCCGCAGCCGATGCCCAGCGCACCCAGGCCCGGGCCAAGGCGATGGCGGCCCTCGAGAAGGCCTGCGGCACCGACATCGCCAAGCTTTGCAGCGGCCAGACGGGACGGGCGGCGACCCGCTGCCTGGCCCAGAATCGCAATTCCTTGTCCGACCAATGCAAGACCGCGATGGCGTCGATGCGGCGGGGCGGACGGCGAGGCGGCGCTCCCGGCGGACCATAATCATGAATCCATCCGCACCCTTTATCCTGCGGCCGGTGGCGACGTCGCTGTTGATGATCGCCATTCTTCTGGTGGGCCTTGCCGGCTATCGCTATTTGCCGCTGTCCGCACTTCCGGAAGTGGATTACCCCACCATCCAGGTTTCGAGCTTCTATCCGGGCGCCAGCCCCGATGTGATGACGACCTCGGTCACCGCCATCCTGGAACGGCAGTTCGGCCAGATGCCGGGCCTCAAAGAGATGTCGTCGGTCTCGTCGGCGGGATCGTCCATCATCACCCTTCAATTCGACCTCAGCCTCGGCCTGGATGTGGCCGAGCAGGAAGTGCAGGCCGCCATCAACGCCGGCGGCAGCCTGCTGCCGCAGCTTCCCGTCCCCCCGGTTTACGCCAAGGTCAATCCCGCCGATGCGCCGGTCATCACCCTGGCCGTCGCTTCTACCAGCCTTCCCATCACCACCGTCGAAGACCTCGCCGACACCCGCATCGCCCAGAAGATTTCCCAGCTCGCCGGCGTCGGCCTGGTCAGTATCTCGGGCGCCCAACGGCCGGCGGTGCGCATCCAGGCCAATCTTCAGCAACTGGCGGCCTATGGCCTCAACATTGACGACCTCAGGACCACCATCAACAACAACAATTCCAACGCTCCCAAAGGCAGCTTCGACGGCGCCTCGCAATCCTACACCATAAACGCCAACGATCAGCTTCAGAGCGCCGCCGAGTACGCCGACATGGTGGTGGCATACAAGAATGGCGCGCCGGTCCATCTCTCCGATGTCGCCACCGTGATCCAGGGGGCGGAGAACGACAAGCTTTCCAGTTGGGCCAACATGACTCCCGCGGTCCTGCTCAATGTCCAGCGCCAGCCCGGCGCCAACGTCATCGACGTGGTGGATTCGATCAAGCAGATCCTACCGCAGATCGAAGCCGGGCTGCCCGCCTCGGTGACCGTAAACGTGCTGACCGACCGGACCAACACCATCCGCGCTTCGGTGTCCGACGTGGAGTTCGAGTTGATCCTGGCGGTGATCCTGGTGGTGCTGGTGATCTATCTGTTCCTGCGCAGCCTTCCGGCCACCTTCATTCCCAGCCTGTCGGTGCCGCTGTCGATCGTCGGCACCTTCGCGGCGATGTACCTGCTGGGCTTCTCGCTCAACAACCTGTCGTTGATGGCGCTGACCATCTCCTCGGGCTTCGTGGTGGACGATGCGATCGTGATGATCGAAAACATCTCCCGCCACATCGAACACGGGCTGACCCCGTTC
>JBOHKF010000168.1:0-6230 GCA_050729015.1 Rhizomicrobium sp.
CTCCATCTGTGCTTGGACGGGATTGAGCGCGACGCCCGTGACCGGCTCCTTCCCGATCGGCCGGGGTTTCAGGTTGGCGCGGATGGGGTGGATTTTCTGGGGTATCGCGAGCATCTCCGAATCGATCCCAGTGGCCACCACCGAGACCCGGATGCGGCCTTCCATGTCCGCGAGAATGGTGTTGCCGAAAATAATGTTGGCGTCGGGATCCACTTCGGCGCGCACCCGGTTGGCCGCCTGCTCGACCTCGAACAGCATCAGATCCGGCCCGCCGGTGATGTTGATGAGAACGCCCTTAGCCCCTTTCATCGAGACATCGTCCAGAAGCGGGTTGGAGATCGCCAGGTCGGCCGCGCGCATGGCGCGGTCCTCGCCTTCCGCTTCGCCGGTGCCCATCATGGCTTTGCCCATCTCGCTGATCACCGACTTGATGTCGGCGAAATCGAGATTGATCAGACCCGGCATGACAATCAAGTCGGTCACGCCGCGCACGCCGGCATGCAGCACCTCATCGGCCATGGCGAAGGCCTGGGACATGGTGGTGCGGTCATTGGCGACGCGGAACAGATTCTGGTTGGGAATCACAATCAACGTATGGACATATTGCTGAAGCTCGGCGATGCCCTGTT
The DNA here is from genome assembly GCA_050729015.1 of Rhizomicrobium sp. Taxonomy (GTDB): domain Bacteria; phylum Pseudomonadota; class Alphaproteobacteria; order Micropepsales; family Micropepsaceae; genus Rhizomicrobium. The sequence continues at coordinate 630 of JBOHKF010000168.1, forward strand.
CGGCGACGCGCATGCGCCGGTCTCCTTCCAGCGCGAAAGGCTTGGTTACCACCCCCACGGTCAGAATGCCCGCCTCGCGCACCGCCTTGGCGATCGTCGGCGCCGCCCCCGTGCCGGTCCCGCCCCCCATGCCCGCGGCGATGAAGACCATATGGGCGCCTGAAAGCTGCTCCATGATTTCGGAGAGGGATTCCTCGGCTCCCGCCCGGCCAACCTCCGGCTGGGCGCCGGCGCCGAGGCCTTCGGTGGTGTTGACGCCCAGTTGAATCTTGCGTTCGGCCCTGGATTGGGCCAGGGCCTGGGCGTCAGTATTGGCGACCACGAAGTCCACCCCTTCGAGGCCCGCTTCGATCATGTTGTTGACGGCATTGCCGCCGGCTCCGCCCACGCCCAGGACCGTGATGCGGGGACGCAATTCCTTGGTCGCCGGTACTTTGAGGTTGATCGTCATCTCAAATTTCTCCTCGGGTGACACGAACCAGGTCACTCTCAGGGGCGAATCGCTCGGGTGATTCGCCTCTGCATTGTTGAATCACTCCAGCCACCGGCCGGTCAACCGCGTCCACCAGCTTCCGCCGGGCCGCGTCGAGACTGCGAGCTCGGGATTGATCGCCTCCGGCGCCATCGTGGCGCCTGCCATCAGCAGGCCCATTGCCGTGGCATAGTCGGGTCCGGTGTTGGCGGCGGCGAGCCCGGGGAAGCTCCGCGGCCGTCCGATTCGCACCTGTTTGTTGAGCTTGCCCGCCACCAATTCGCGCATCCCCGCCAATTGAGAAGCGCCGCCTGTTAAAACCACACGTCTGCCCGCGGCCGCGTCGAAGCCGGAGGCCCCGAGACGCTTCTGCACCTCTTCGAGGATGTCCTCCAGACGCGCCTGGATGATCCGCGTGAGCATGGACCGGGGCACGCGCAGGGCGGTCTCTTCCCCCTCCTCGCCCATTTGCGGCACGGCGACCAGGTCGGCGCTGCGCTCGAGGTCGCCCAGCGCCGCGCCGAATAGGGTCTTGACCCGTTCCGCGCCCGAAAAGGGAGCCGCCAGTCCCCGCGCGATGTCGGAGGTGACGGCGAAACCGCCCGCGGCCACCATGTCGGCATGGACGAGGTGGCCCTCCAGGAACACCGCGATCGAGGTACAGCCGCCGCCCATGTCGAGCAGGACGGCGCCAATCTGCTTCTCGTCCTCGCTCAAAGTGGCAAGCCCCGAGGCATATGCCGAAAACAAGGTCCCCGCCACATTGAGGTGGCAGCGCTCGACTGCCAGTTTGAGATTCTGCAAAGGCGAAGGCTTGACCGCCACGGCATGCATGGCGACGCCGATGCGCTGGCAGAACATGCCAGAAGGATTGCGGACCCCGCGTGCTTCGTCCACCACGTAGGTGGTAGGCGCGGCGTAGATGACCTCGTAGCCGTCGAGCTTGCAGCGGGAGCGGCCGTCGTCAAGAAGAAGTCGCAAGTCCTCGTCCGTCACCAGGGCGCCTTCCAGCGCCATCGCCGCCTTGCTGTTGACGGACACCGGCTGGCCGCAATTGACCGAAAGCAACACATTCTGAATACGGGCATCGGCGTGATTCTCGGCGGCGGCCACGCAGTCGCGGATGGATTCCTCGGCCAGATCCAGACTGGTGACGGTTCCGGAGCGAATGCCCGCGCTTTCGCGAAGCGCGCTGCCAAGAATTCTCAGATGTCCCTGCTCGGCGCGGCCGATCACGCAGGCGATCTTGGAGGAACCCACGTCCAGCGCGGCAACCAGTCCGGGCCGGAAGGCGGGAATTTCGTTATTTACGCGCAGTCGGACCGGCTCGCCCATGCTCAAGTCTCCTTGCCTCGTTCGACAGATTTTTTCCCGCCACTGCGCAACACGAAGAAATATTGCGTGGGCGAACGCAGATCGATTTCAGCGATGTCACGGCAGAGAATGCCATGGTCCGCTATCAGATGGTCGAGCGCGCCGAGTTGCTGGCGCCAGCGATTTTCGGGAAGCTTCACCACCACGCCGTCATTGAGGATGAGATTCCAACGCCGCTGCGAAACATATTCATAAGCGGCGACGCGCTGGGCCGTGGCAGGGTGGCCCATGACCGCGTCCACGACGCCAGATGCGGCGGCGGCGGCGCCAAAGCCCACAAGCTTGGGAAGCCGCGCGAATTTCTGCACATCTTGCGTGGTGATCACCTTGCCGGAGCGCTCGATCACGGCAATTCCCTTGGGCGATTGCCAAAGCGCAAAGGGCCGCTTCTCGACGACCCGAACATAAATCGCACCCGGATAGCGCCGCACCACGCCGACCGAGGCGATCCAGTCGAGCGCCATGATCCGGGCGCGGGCACCCGCCAAGTCGGCCGCGAAAATCGAGTCGCCCGGTTCGATGTCGAGGGCTGCGAGAATGGTCTGCGGTGGGACCCGGGCATTTCCGGAAAGATGGATTTCGGAAACGCCAAATCCCGCTTCGGCGGCCAGCCGGACCACGGCGCCATGGAAATCCCGAATACCGCGGCCGACGGCGCCGCTTGCAAACAGCGCGCCCAAGAGAACGCACAGCCCAAGCCCCAGGCTCAACAAAAGAATGGGATGGCGGAAAAAGCGCGAAACCGCCGCCCCGAACCGCGGCAGAATTGGCGGTCGTACCCCGCCCCGGGACCGGGCACGTTTGGCGCCTTCCGCGCGCGACACCCGTGCGGACTTGGTGGCAATCCCGCCCCGCAACGGCTTGCGACGGCCGGGCGCAAGCTTCAACGGTCGCATGACGCGTCCTCAACCAGCCAGCGGCACAGTTCCGGGTAGGAGATGCCCTTGTGGGCCGCCTGTTCCGGCACCAGCGATGTAGGAGTCATGCCGGGCTGGGTGTTGGTTTCGAGCAAGATGACCCGCGGGCGCGAGCCGGTATCGTCATAGCGGAAATCGGTTCGCGAAACGCCGCGGCAGCCCAATGCCCGATGGGCCTCGAGCGCCAGGCCCAGGCAGTCATCGGTAATGGCGCCGGGAATCCGTGCCGGCAGGATATGACGGGAGCCTCCCGCGGCATATTTGGCCCGGTAATCGTAGAATTCGAGGTCGGTGATGATTTCCGTGACGCAGAGCGCGCGATCCCCCATCACCGATACGGTCAATTCGCGGCCGGGCACGAATTCCTCGGCCATCATTTCGTTGGAGAGCGTCCACTCGTCGGTGCCCAATTGCGCCGGCGGACGATTGTCACCCTTGCGAACGATGAAGACACCGACGCTCGATCCCTCGTTCACCGGCTTGACCACATAGGGCGGCTCCATCGAATGCGCTTGAGCCGCCGCCTTCCGGTCCACCAGGATGGATCGCACCACCGGCAAACCTGCCGCGCGATAAACGTCCTTGGCGCGTTGCTTGTTCATGGCCAAGGCCGAAGCCAATACCCCGGAATGCGTGTAAGGCAGGCGCATCAGTTCCAAGAGACCTTGCATGGTGCCGTCCTCGCCGAATCGGCCATGCAGGGCATTAAATACCGCATCCGGCTTCGCTCGAAACAATTGATCGCCGGGATTATCGCCGGGATCGACGCCGATGGCCTCGAAGCCTTCTTCGACGAGCGCCTGGATCACGCCGTTGCCGGAAGACAGCGAGACCTCGCGCTCCGCCGACCGGCCGCCCATCAGGACGGCGATGCGCCTGAATGCGCTCATGGCGCAGCCTCGACGGATCGTTCGAGGGCGAACCCCACCCGCCTGATCTCCCATTCGAGCGAGACGGCAGCCTTTTCCCAGACCCGGCGCCGTACCTCTTCGCCCAAAGCCTCGATGTCCGACGCAGTGGCGACGCCGGTGTTGATGAGGAAGTTGCAGTGTTTCTCGCTCACTTGCGCCCCGCCAAGGCGAAGGCCGCGACAGCCGGCGCGGTCAATCAATTGCCAGGCTTTCCGGCCCGGTGGATTCTTGAACGTCGAGCCTCCCGTCTTGGCGCGGATGGGCTGAGTCGCCTCGCGGCTGGCCGCCAGCTCTTCCATGCGCGTCTGGATCATTTGCGGGCGTTCAGGCGTTCCTTCGAACACGGCCTCGATGAAGATGAGGCTCGGGGGAGTGGCCGTCGCCCGGTAAGAAAAACCCATATCCGCGCCGCTCAAGGTGATTTTTCGCCCCTGATTGTCGAGGGCGGTGGCCTCGACGAAGATGTCGCCGATCTCCCGGCCGTAACAGCCGGCATTCATCCTGAGGGCGCCGCCCACGGTACCCGGCACGCCGCGCAGAAATTCAAGGCCCGCAATGCCGGCAACGGCTGCAGCCTTGGCCACCTGGGCATCCAGTGCCGCCGCGCCCACGCGAAGCTTTATCCCCTGGACTTCGATCCTGGCGAAGCTTGCCGGAAGGCGCACAACCACGCCCGCAACGCCCCCGTCGCGCACCAGCAGATTGGAGCCCACCCCGATCGCGGTGACCGGCAGATCCAAAGGCCGCGCCGCTAGAAACCCCGCCAGGTCGCCGGCGTCGGCGGGGCGAAACAGGATTTCCGCCGGGCCACCGGCGCGAAACCACAAATGATCCTTGAGCGGCGCGCCCCGGCTCAGGCTGCCGCGCACTGGTGGAAGCATGTCGCAGGGCCTGGTCATGTGAGGCTCGCGAGATTCCGTTCGAGGTCCTGCATCCAGGAGGAGATAGAGCCCGCCCCCAATCCCACGACGACCCCGCCCGGCTTGAGATAGGGCGCCACGGCGGCCGCGAGATCGCTTTCGCCCTCGATGGCGAGGACATTGCGATGGCCATGGGCTCGCAAAGCCTCGACGTATGCGTCGCGGCTGATGCCTTCGATCGGCGGCTCCCCGGCCGAATAGACGGGCGCGACGACCGCGACATCGGCGTCGTTCAGACATTTCGCAAACTGCTCGAATGTATCGCGCAATCTCGTGTAGCGGTGGGGCTGCACCACCGCGACCACGGGCCCGACATAGGCCTGGCGCGCGGCGCGCAGGGCGGCGGCGATCTTGAAAGGATTATGCGCGTAATCGTCGATGATTGCCGCACCGTGCCATTCGCCGACCTTGGTGAAGCGCCGACTCACCCCTTTGAACCCGGCGAGCGCCTTGCGGATCACCGCGTCCGGCACGCCCAGTTCATGCGCCACCACGATAGCGGCCAAGGAATTCTGGACATTGTGGTCGCCCGGCATCGGCAGACTGAAACCGTCGAGCAGCACTTCGCTGCCCTTGCGGCGATCGGTGAAGACGATGTCGTAATGCGAGGCCCCGTGGGAATAGGTCACGTTGACGGCGCGGACATCGGCCTGCGGCGAGAAGCCATAGGTGACGAGGCGCCGGTCGCTTATGCGCCCCACCATCGCCTGCACCTCGGGATGATCCAGGCAAAGTACCGCGAAGCCGTAAAAGGGCACATTCTCGATGAAGCGCTGGAACGCATCGCGCATGACCTCGAAGCTGCCATAGAAATCCAGATGGTCGGGATCGGCGTTGGTGACGACCGCGATTGTGGCGGGAAGGCGCAGGAACGTGCCGTCGCTTTCATCGGCCTCCACCACCACCCAATCGCCTTCGCCAAGCCGCGCATTCGTGCCGTAGGCATTGATGATGCCGCCGTTGACCACGGTGGGATCCATGCCGCCCGCATCCAACAGTGCCGCAAC
>JBOHKF010000169.1:0-1613 GCA_050729015.1 Rhizomicrobium sp.
GTTCCGAATTTGAGGGTGCGGTGGGCGGCGGTGAAATCGTGCCGGTCGAAGCTTTCGCCGTCGGCGGTGGCCCGGCCGTCCTCGCCCCGCCCATAGAAGGAGGCAAGTCCGGTCTGGACGAAAAACGGCCGGGGCGTCAAAGGCGGCGGGGCGGCCGCAACCGGCTGGAGGGGAGCCGGCGGCGGCGGGGCGGGAGCGACACCGGCGCAACCGGCCAGGCCGGCCAAAAACAACAGGAGGGAAAGACGCTGGAAAAGGCGCATGGGGCTTTGATGACTAACGCACAAAGTCCCCGCCGGTTGTCATCGGTTCCGGGGGGGAACCAAAACCGGAAAAGCGCTTCGCAGTTTGATCCTGGAATTGCCGCTTGCGGTCGGGTCGCAATGCGACGCTGGAAACCTGGGCGCGGCGGAAATCGCGCTCTGATCAGGCGTCGTGGCTGACTTCCCAACCTTTACAAGCTAGCAAAATCGGCCGCGGGACAGGCTTCTCGCCATTAGAATAATACGCCACCATGCGGCGAGAAACGCCGAGCCCATCCGCTGTCTTGGAAAGCGACAGGCCATGGCGCAAGCGCCATTCCAGGAACTCGCGCGTGTCCCGGTGCCCGGTGGCGGAGAGCGTCTCAAGCCACAGAGTTTCCGCACTTAAATCGACGCCCGATGGCCACGCGACGCTGTGACCCCATTCTCCCACCCGGGCGTGAACAAATGCGTCCGGATCGCGAAGCGAGCGGTAGGTCTTGCCCTTCAGCAAGTCCGTGAGATCAAGGGCGGCTTTCGTGCCATCGAACCAATGCAACGCCAAATTTGCCGGCGCCCGAGCTTTCACTTTTACGATTGTCCGAAGCCGATCTTGGTTACTCATGGATTCAACTCCCGCCACTTCACGAGCAGCGCCGACCGATTTGCTTTGGCCCAGCGACATGCCGCTTGATCACGACCGCTGGCATCACCCCCGCCGGCGCCATCCCCACAATGACATCCCATGTCTCGATGCCAATCGCGCATCGGAAATCCGGACCAGTTATCATCCGGGGATGATGGTGCAATGGCTGCACCATATCAAGGCGCAAAGTCCCCTGCCGGTTGTCATCGGTTCCAGGGGGTTCCGGGCAGGAACCCGAACCGGAAAACCGCTTCGCGCTTTTCCCGGAATTGCTTTAGTTAGGGCCGATGGCGAGGACAGACCGCGACCAGAACCATGACGGCTGAAGCCCTGTTCCGGGAAGCGGTGTTGCTGCATGGCCAAGGGCGGCTGGCGGAAGCCGGCGGACTCTATCTTCGGCTCCTGGCCGGGTCCCCCACCGATCATCGCGTTCTCCATCGCCTCGCCCTGGTTCAATTCCAGCAGGGACGCCACCAGGAGGCACTGGCGACCGTCGGCCAGGCGCTGAGCTTCAATCCCGGCGCCGCCGAGGCCTTGCTTCTCAAGGGCGCGGCGCTGGCCGCTCTCGGCCGGCAGGAGGAGGCGCTGGGCGATTTCGACCGGGTGCTGGAGGCGACGCCCCGCGATCCCGCCGCCTTGAAGAACCGCGCCCTGACCCTGTTCGCCCTGGGACGGACCTCCGAATCGGTCAAGGCCTTCGACCGGCTTCTCGCCCAGGCGCCATC
>JBOHKF010000170.1:0-2381 GCA_050729015.1 Rhizomicrobium sp.
GGGCATGATTGTGACCTGCGGCGCGCTCATCTGGACCATCCTGATGTGGGCCGCGCCGTCCTACATCGACGTGCCGATGCCCGCATTGTCGGCGGCAGCGATGGCTTTGTTCGCGACCAAGCTGATCAAGACCTTGCTGCTTTACCCGCCCAAGGTGCGATCGGGAGTGAGAGGGGCGTGGCTCGCGTCGGTGGCGGGACTGGCTCTTACCCACACCGTGGGAAAAGCGGTCTGGTCCGGCCTTCTCACCCGCGGCAGACCCTTTCTACGAACCCCAAAATGCACCGATCCCGCCATCTTCAGCCAGGCCTTGCGAGTGGTGTGGCAGGAGACGCTGCTGCTTGCGGGACTGTTGGCGGCGATGGTTTCGATGGGGTTCGATCGCGGCTTCGAGGACCCGGCCGTCACCCTGTGGATGGTGATGCTGGGTGTGCAGAGCCTTCCCTATGCCGCGACTTTCGTCACCGCCGCAGCGAGTGCGGTCTCGAACCGGAAGGCGACGGGAGAACAGCCACGCGTGTCCGCGCCGGCGCTGCCGGAAGCGGCTTAAAGCCTCTTCACCGGCGGAACGGTTTTTCCGGGATTGAGGATGTTGTCGGGATCGAGCGCATGCTTGATCGCGCGCATCACCGCGAGCTCTTCGCTCGCCTTGTAGCGCGGCAGTATGTCCCGCTTCATGGCGCCGATGCCGTGCTCGGCGCTGATTGAGCCGCCATAGCGATGGACGACATCGTGAACGATCAACTGAATTTCGTCCCACAAAAGGGCGAAGGCCTCGTCCCGGCCTTTGGGCGCCGCGAAATTGAAGTGGAGATTGCCGTCGCCCATGTGACCGAAACAGATGGGCCGGGCACCAGGATATTCCCCGACGACCGAAGCTGTCGCCTCCTCGATGAAGGCGGGGATGGAGGCGACCGGTACGGAGATATCGTGCTTGACGGAGACGCCTTCACGCTTCTCGGCTTCCGAAATCGCTTCCCGCAGCCGCCAGAAATCTCGCGTCTGGGCTTCGCTCTGGGCGAGCGCGGCATCGCTCGCCCAGCCTGCGGAAAGCGCCGTCTCGAGGGCGCCTTGCGTCAGGTGATCGAGGGCAATGCCTTTGCCGCCCGATACTTCCATCAGCACATACCAGGGCGAGGGCAGAGCCAGAGGTTCGCGCGTGCCAGGAATATGGGCGAGCACCAGCTCGAGGGCGGCGCGGGAAATCAGCTCGAAACAGGAAACGAGCCCACCGGTCTCGCCTTGCAAACACCGCATCAGCTTCAAAGCCGACGCCGGAGCCGGCACGGCGGCAAAAGCGGTTACGATTTGGGCGGGGCGGGGATAAAGGCGCAGTGCCGCCGCGGTAACGACGCCGAGCGTGCCTTCGGCGCCCAGGAAAAGCTGCTTGAGATCGTAACCGCTATTGTCCTTGAGGAGGGGACGGAGCATCGACAGCAGCCGCCCGTCGGCGAGCACGACTTCAAGGCCCAGAACCAGCGAGCGAGTCATGCCATAGCGCAACACATGGTTGCCGCCGGCGTTGGTCGAAACGTTACCGCCGATAGTGCAGCTTCCTTCCGATGCCAGGGTCAGGGGAAACAGCAGCCCGGCGCCCTGAGCAGCGTCTTGAGCCGCCTTGAGCGTCACTCCGGCTTCGGCCACCAGAACCATGCCTTCCGCATCGAGCCGGCGCACCCGATTCATCCGCTTGAGGCTCAGGAGCACTTCGCCATGTAGCGGGATCTGGCCCGCCACCAATCCGGTGTTACCGCCCTGGGGCACAAGCGGGGTGCCTGTGCGGTGACAGATGGCGAGAAGAGTTTGAATCTGCTCGGTTGTAGATGGCTTGAGAAGCAGCGGGCTGTTGCCGTGGACGCGGCCCCGCCATTCCTCCAGAAGCGGTGCGATCTCGTTCCGATCTTCGCTGTAGCCACCGGGGCCGGCCGCGTCCTTCAGCTGCGAATACGCATTTCTCATTTGCCCGGCCTCTTCTTTCGGCCCGCGGCGGCGCGGCGCAAGCGATCGTTGATCGCTTCTCCCAATCCCGATTCCGGAATGGGCATCACCGCGATGCCCTTGCCGCTTTTGTCCAATTGGTGAAGCATGGCGAAGAGGTTTGCAGCCGCTTCTTTAAGGTCGCCTGAAGGGCTGAGGTTCAAAGCCGACTTTGGCGCGTCGCCAAAGCCCAGCAATTCTTCTCCGGGTCGAACATCGCGGGCATCGAGCCTGAGGCTCGCCGATGGAGCGTAGTGGCTTTGCAACTGGCCGGGAGATTGAATCTCCGGTCCCGCTTTGCGCAAGGGCCCAATCATGGATTCGATCGCTTCGCGGGATATGGCGCCTGGCCGGAGCAGCGCCGGCGTTTCACCGGTCCACCCGATCACTGTCGATTCCAGCCC
>JBOHKF010000171.1:0-10542 GCA_050729015.1 Rhizomicrobium sp.
CCCGGCGGTCGGCGAAGATCGTTTTGGCTCCTGGCGCGACCGAGGTTTTCAGCGAAACCCCCTTGCGCTCCGCCTGCAGCCCGACGAAGCGCAACGCCTGCGCGGCGGCTGCTTCAAGCTCGAAAACTTCCTCGCTCAACTCGAACTTGCCGGCTTCGATCTTCGACATGTCGAGAACGCCGTTGATCAGCCCGAGCAGATGACCGCCGCTTTCATGAATCAGCTTCGCATATTCGAGATAGCGCGGGGCGCCGAGCGCCCCGAACATCTGGTGCGTCATCACTTCGGAAAATCCGATGATGGCGTTCAGGGGTGTGCGCAGCTCGTGACTCATATTGGCGAGGAAGCGCGATTTGGCGCGGCTCTCCTGTTCGGCCGTCTCGCGCGCGGCGATCAGGGCGCGTTCGTGCGCCTTGCGCTCGGATATGTCGCGGGTGACCGCCACGATGTCCGCAGGCTTCCCCTTCGCGGTCATCGCCGGGCGGCAGCGGATTTCCGCCCAGACGAGGTTGCCGTCGCCGCGCCTGAGCCGCACCTCCGCACTCGCCGCGCGGCCGAAACGGCTCGCTTCGGCGGAAGACGCCTGGAGAAGGGCGAGGTCGTCGGGATGAACCAGCGAGGACAGCGCCAATCCCTCCAGCGACTCGGGTTCAACCGCGAGCAGGCGCCGCGCAGCGGGACTGGCGAAGCGGATGCGGCCGTCCGGTCCGTGACGGGTGATCAGATCCGTCGCGTGATCGGCCAGGAAGCGGTACATTTCCGCGCCTTCCAGGACCGCCAGATCGGCCGCGCGCTGGCGGTTCTGCGCGGCAATGGCGATGATGGCGGATTGCACGATGGCGGCAAGCGCCGAGCCCGCGTAAATCTGCCAGACGGGCGCTGCGAGGCGCGTCATCGGCAGGGCGTGCAGCGCCTCGGCGGCCGCCACTGCGCAAAGCGCAATGATCGCCGCCGCCGTGGCGCGCAGAACCGCCGTGCGCCCGCCGGCCAGTGCGGCCTCCGCCGGGACGAGCGCGAACCACACCACGAGCGGGGAATGCATGCCGCCGGTAATTCCGACCATGTAGCCAATAAGCGCGGCGAAAGAAGCCAACGCCGCCGATTCGAGAATTTCGAGGGAAATGCCGGTCGCCGCCAGCACGGCCAGGACGCACGGGGCAAGAAATCCGGCGAGCGCGATAAGTTCGATCAGGCCGGGGCGGCCGATCAGCGACACATAGGCGAGCCACAACAGGCCGCCCAGCGCGCCCTTCGCCACCTGCACGGCAACGAATCGTCGCCGCGCCAGATCGGCGTCCTCCGATTTCATATCGTTTTTGCTGCGCCGCATCCGCATTCCGCGATTCGATATCGCGGCCGAACCTTGAGCGCAGCGCCTTAACGAAGTTTGAACAGGTGTAAGTTCTTTCTGTTAATCCACAGGTGTTTTGGCGATCATCGATTCACTACTTCTTAACCCCGACTTCGTTCGCATTTCTGTTTTTCTCCCTCCGACGTGGGGGAGCTGGCGCGCGTCAGCGCGCCGAAGGGGGGAGGCAAACAAAACACGCGTCGGCCGGCGGCTTAACAGGGGTAGGTGGCAAGCGCAGCGAGACGGAGCGGGCAGTGGTTTCGCAGCAGGCACGCATCGCAGTAGAGTAGGTTGCAGTGACACGCCCCCGCTTTTGGGCAGAATACCGGAATATGAGGTGGATCCATGAGCTGTGCCGCGATCATGACGAAAGCGCCACTGACCATTCTCGAGGATACGAGTGTGGCGGAGGCCGCCGCCAAGCTCATCGAGCATCACTATACCAACCTGCCCGTGGTAGACGCCGAGGGCCGCTACACAGGCATGTTCGGCATCTACGATCTTCTGAGCCTGCTGGTGCCGCGCGTCGCACTCGCGGGCAACCTCATGTCCAATCTGCGGTTCATCAGCGACGATCCCGAAGAGCTGCGGCGGAAATTCCAGGAGCTGAAGAACCTGCGCGTTGCGGAAGTGGCGGATCGCAACGGCGCGAAGCTCGATCCCGATTCGCCGGAGATCGAAGCAATCCGGCTGTTCTGTCGCAGCCACTCTTCGCTTCCGGTGGTCGAGAAGGGATCGGGCAAGGTCGTCGGCATCGTATCGTACTGGGATGCCATAGGCGCGCTTGTCGGGCCGCCGAAACAGGCATGAGCGCGGCGCCCGGCGCGGTTTCCTCCTTCGCATTCGTGGCTTCGACGGTCATCCTCGTCGGCGCCTTTGTGCTGATCGTGTTCGAGCGCGTGGACCGCGCGGTCGTGGCGCTGCTCGGCGCCGGCCTCGTGATCGTGCTCGGTCTGCTCGATCAGGCGCAGGCGATCGCGTTCATCGATTTCAATACGATCGGCCTTCTCGCCGGCATGATGATTATCGTGAGTGTTTCGCGGAAGAGCGGCGTGTTCGGCTACGCGGCAATCCGCGCGGCGCAGTTCGTGCGCGCCTCTCCGGCTGGCGTGCTCGCCGCATTCGCGCTGATCACCGCGGTGCTCTCCGCTTTCGTCAACAATGTGACGGTCGTGCTTCTGATTGTTCCGGTGACGTTCGTCGTGTGCGGCGAACTCGGAATAGGTGTTTATCCGTTCCTCTTCGCGGAGATTCTGGCCAGCAATATCGGGGGCTCGGCCACCCTGATCGGAGATCCGCCGAACATTCTCATCGGATCCGCCACGGGGCTCGGCTTCGACGATTTTGCCGCGCAGCTCGCACCGGTTTCGATCGTCATTCTGCTGCTGCAGATCGCGGCGGGGCACCTTCTTTGGGGCTCACAGATGCGAGCTGCGCCCGAAGCGCGCGCGCGCGTCATGGCGATCCGTGCTGCCGAGGCCATCGAGGATCGCTACCTGCTTGTCTGTTCGCTCGCCGTGATCGCGGCGGTGCTCGCGGCGCTGATCGCCGCGAATGTGCTTCGGCTCGAGCCGGCGACGATCGCGCTTTCCGGCGCGGGCCTGCTTCTCCTGCTCGAGTCCCTCCCGCACGGTCGTGCAGCGCGCGCCGAAAATCTGGCGCAGGCGCTCGGCGATGTGGAATGGACGATGCTCATCTTCCTCGCCGGCCTCTTCGTCATGATCGGCGCCGTCCAGCAGGCTGGCGTACTCAGGGGACTGGGCGATCTCCTCACCGCCGGCGCCGGGCACGATTTGCGTCTCGCGGCGTCGATCGTGCTCTGGCTGTCCGCCGTCCTCTCCGCGATCATCGACAACGTGCCGTACGTTGCCGCCATGATTCCGGTTGTGAAAAGCATCGCGCCGGCGCTGGGCGGCCCGAAGATGCTCGCGCCGCTGTGGTGGGCGCTCGCGCTGGGCGCGGGGCTCGGCGGCAATGGAACCCTGATCGGCTCGAGCGCCAATCTGACAGTGGCCGCGCTTGCGGAACGCAGCGGCGTGCGGTTCAGCTTCGTTGCATTCTCGCTGCGCGCGATTCCGCTGATGCTGGCCAGCGTGGCCGTCGCGCAGGTGTATATTTTGTGGCGCTATTTTTGATCGCTGTCGGGAGAATCTGCGCATGAGATTTTCGTTGGTGTTTGCCGCTCTGGCCTTCGCGGTCGCCGGCTGCGCAGGCGGGGCGAAGGAGCGCGCGCTCCAGAACAATCCAGGCTTCAGGGCAGGTTACGAGGACGGCTGCGCGGCGGCGACGGACCAGGGATCCGATCTGCGCGGCCGCCCGGTCGGCGACAGCCAGCAATACCAGAGCGACGATGTCTATCGCGCAGGCTGGAGCAGCGGGTTTCAAACCTGTCGCCGCAGCGATGTGGAGCCGGGCGCCTCGCCAGGGGACAATCCTGTCTCCGTGCCTGAACCGGGGGCGCACTAACCCCGGCGCTTCAAACAGCGTCACACAAGCTCATGGAACGTGAGGCCGGTCCTGCGCATTGCGAAATGTTGCGTTAACGTTTGCCGTCGCACAATTGACGCTGCACTGGAGTGCCTATTGGGGGCAACCTGCGAAAGAGACGTATCGTCCGTGTACGTCTTGAGGGCGTCGGAGCGTATCGATGTTGGGACACCTTGTGTTTGGACGCCACGGCAGATCGGCCGAAAACGCTCCTTTGACGCGCAGGCGCCCAAGCTGGCTGATCCGCGTGTTCCTCCGGCTCGTCGGCCACAATCGCTAGCATTTCGAGATCAATCGTCCCCCAACCCGTCATCCCCGCGGCGACCCAGATCGCCGCTCTTTCCGCATAACCACGCTGCTGGGTTCCCGCTTTCGCGGGAGTGACAGAGAGGAAAGCACTCCGAGTTTGTTCGGCAGCGTCACGCTGCGGCGCGGACGGGGTGGTCCTCCTTGTCGAGATTTTCGCCGGCGAAATCCCAATTCAGCTTGCCAAGAACTGCTTCGAGATATTTGGCGCGCGCGTTCTGGTAATCCAGATAATAGGCATGCTCCCAGACATCTATCGCGAGGAGACAGTTGGTGCCCTTGGCCATGGGAGTCATGGCGTTGGGGGTTCCGGTCACCGACAATTTGCCGGCCTTGGAAACCAGCCATGCCCATCCGGAGCCGAACTGTTCTTTACCTGCCTCGGCGAGCTTGGCGATCAATTCCGACGTGCCCCCGAAATCGCGGGCAATCGCGCTAGCCAGTTTCGCCGACGGCTCGGTCCTGGCGGAGGAAAGGCTACGCCAATAGAAATCGTGATTCCAGACCTGGCCCGCATTGTTGAAAATCTTCTTTTCCTTCTCGTCCTGGGAGTCGGCAGTGGCTTGAACGATCTCCTCCAGCTTCATGTCGGCGAATTTGCTCTTTTCCACCAGCCTGTTGAGGGTCTCCACATAGGCCTGATGATGTTTGTGATAGTGAAAAGAGATGGTGCGAGGCGAAATGGTGGGCTCCAGCGCGCCTTCGTCCCACGGCAAAGGTGCGAGCTTGAACGGACCGGTCATAGAAACCTCCATAGTGGAAGATGGCGGCATAACGTTGCGCGGCCAACCCGTCAACGCACGAATAGGGTGAACGATCCGGACGCGCAAATACCCGCATAGCGCGCGATGTCTTTTGCGAGTGCGAGCTTATTCCTGCGGAAAATTGTGATTGAATGAATGCGGTTGTCACTCGACTTCCGGCCAACCCTCGCGCAAACCAGACGCACGCGGGGAGGGAAAAAAGATATCCGGGAGGCGACAATGCCGGCATACGAAATCTGCTATTTGGACGCCGACGGAATCCTCACGTACAAATTCCTTGCCAATTGCGAGAATGACGGCCGGGCCAAGGTTCTTGCCCATGCGATGAAGCTTCCCGGCGCCAAGCGCATGGAAGTCTGGAACGGGGAAGAACTGGTCTATGCTCGTCCGTCATCGCTGGCGGGCGAGATCGCGCGCGAAGCCAGCCTTCGCCTCAATGGCTAAAACAATTTCTCGCGCTTGGCCCAATCGGCGGTGATGTCGAATGTTCTGGTGAGCCGGTCGAACAGATCGTCGATCTCGTCCTCGGTGATCACCAATGGCGGACAAAGCGCGATGCGATCCGTGGGTACGGCGCGGACGATCAAGCCTTCTCTCTCGGCCAGCCGCATCGCCATGGCCGCGACCTGCCGGTCGGCGGGGAAGCGCGTCTTGCTTTTCTTGTCGGCCACCAGTTCGATGCCCGCGATCAGGCCCACACCCAGGGCCTCGCCCACCAGCGGATGATCTTCGAGCTTTCTAAGCCGCGCCAGGAACAAGGGAGAGACATGGCGCACGTGGCCGACGATGTCGCGGCGCTGATAGATTTCGATGGTCTTGAGCGCCACAGCCGCCGTCACCGGGTGGCCACCATAGGTCAGGCCATGGCCCAGGATGCCGATGCGCTTCGACTCCCGGTCGATCAAATCGGTCCATTCCGGCGATAGCAACACCGCCGAGATCGGGAGATACGAGCTCGAAAGCGCCTTCGCCAGCGACATGCTTTGCGGCTCGAACCCATATTTGGCGCAGCCGAACCATTCGCCGGTGCGGCCGAAGCCGGTGATGACCTCATCGCTGATCAACAGGATGTCGTGGCGCTCGAGCACTTTGGTGATGGCGTCGAAATAGCCGTCGGGGGGCACGATCGCCCCGCCCGCGCCCATCACCGGCTCGACGATCATGGCGGCGATGGTGGCCGGGTCCTCCTTCTGAATCAGGGCTTCCAGATTGGCGGCCAAGCGCTTCGAATAGTCGCGTTCGCTCTCGCCGGCCTGCCCACCCCGATAATAATGCGGGGCGTCGGCGTGAATCGCGAACGAAAAGGGGGCATCGAAACTGGTGTGATTGGCGGCAAGGCCGGTCAGGCTTGCGGAGGCCAAAGTCACGCCGTGATAGGCGAGCTTGCGGGAGATGATCTTTTTCTTTTTGGGAAGTCCCCGGGCGTTGGCGGCATACCAGGCGAGCTTGACCTGCGTATCGTTGGCGTCGGAGCCGGAGCAGCCATAAAATACTTTTCCCACCGGAAAGGGAGAAATCTCCTTCAGCTTTTCCGCCAAGGCCACCGCCGGCTCATGGCTTTTGCCGGCGAAGATATGGCCGTAGGAGAGCTTCTTCATCTGCTCCGCCGCGGTCTCGGCCAGCTCATTCTCGCCCCAGCCCAAGGCGGTGGACCAAAGCCCGGAAAGCGCCTCGATATAATCCCGCCCCGCCGCGTCATAGACGCGCACGCCCTTGCCCCGCTCGATGATCAGAGGGCCGGTCTCCTCCAGCAGCTTGAGGTTGGTGTAAGGATGAAAAATGGCATTGAGATCGCGAGCCTGGGCATTCGTATGGGACATGGAGGGACCTCTTCAAAATTATGGCTCAGATTAGCCCTTCGCGGCCGCGGCGACAGTTCTCGTGATCGGTTAAAAGCTGGGAGGCGCCAAGCGCGGACTGATGCAGCACCGGCCGATGCGAGTCCATCTCTTTCTCGGCCATGCCGCCCTCGATCATCGGGGCGGCAGTTTCTGGCGTAAGGAAATCCCCCACGGCGTGACCGGTAAGGTTCAAAAAGCCCGATTGCGCCCCCGGTTCACGGACTTTAGGTTCGATTCGTAGGATCCCGTCTTCCCCATGCGCGCGCCCCTATTTGCAGCCCGCCTGGCGCTGGCCGCCTTGATCGCGGGCGCCCTGATCGCCGCCGCGGCTGTGGCTTGGGTGCGGTTGGGCCTGATTTCCTTCGAGACCGGGCTTCTCGACATGACCGCCTCGGTCGCGTTTTGCCTGATTGCGTTAATTCTTTCGGGGGCCTGGCTCATCCATGCGCTCAAGCACAATAAGGGTATGGGCAAGCGCGCGGGGCTGATTGCCTTCTTCGGCAGTCTGGTCCTTCTCTACATGCCGCTGCACACGGTCTATCAGGGCATGATGGCGCCTCCCATCCATGATGCCACCACCGATCCCGAGGACCCGCCGCGCTTCGTGACGCTGGCGAACCGGCCCAAGGGAGCCAATTCCACCCAATTCGACGGCAACCGGTTGATCCGCTATCGCGGCGAGCAGGGCACCGTGAGCTACATCCTGCACGAATATTATGAGCCGATCACCAAGCCGTTGGCACTTCTAATGCCGCGCGCCAAGATGTTCTGGCGCTGCTTCGAGACGGCCAAGCACATGGGCTGGGAAATCGTGGATTACAACGAGAAGGAGGGCCGCATCGAAGCCAAAGCCGGAAGCTTCTGGTTCGGCCAGGTCTCGGACATCGTAATCCGGGTGCGCCAGGCCGGGCCCTTGGGCGCGCGCTTCGACATGCGCGCCGAAAGCGAGCGGGGGGGCAAGGATTTCGGCCGCAATCTGGGGCTGATCGAGGCTTATCGCCACGACCTCAATTCGTAACGGCCGGGGCCGGCGGACATGGCGCGGCCATCTTCGACCATGTGACGCAAATGAGCCTCAACCGTGAGCTGCGCCGCACGTTGCAGTGCCGGTGAGAGGCCGGGATAGAGCAACGCCTTTAGCTTCTGAGCCGTGTCAAATCCCGCCTTGAGGGCGCGGGCGATCTGCCCCTCCCGCATTCGCCGGTGGGAGAGGTAGGCGCGCAGGAACGGCCGCGGTTTCACGATCGGCGAGCCGTGCGCGGGATAGAAAATACGGTCGCCGCGCGCGATGAGCTTCTCGAGGCTGCGGAAATAGCAACCCATATGGCCGTCGGGCGGCGCGATCACGGTGGTGGACCAGCCCATCACGTGATCGCCCGTGAACAGCGCATTCTCCTCCTTTAGCGCGTAGCACATGTGATTTGAAGTGTGCCCGGGCGTAAACACGCATTCGAACGCGTAACCTTCGCCTTGAATCCTGTCGCCGTCGCGCACCATGACATCGGGCACGAAATCGCGGTCGCCGCCTTCCTCGCCTTCACTGTCACGCGTGGCGTGCAGGCCATAACCAAGGGTCTTGGCCCCGGTCGCCTTCTTCAAGGCATCCGCTGCGGGCGAATGATCGCGATGGGTGTGGGTGATGAGGATATGGCCAACTTTGCGGGCGCCGATCGCGCCCAAGAGCGCGTTCACATGAGCGGGCTCATCGGGCCCGGGATCGATCACCGCCAGGCTGCGGCCGCTTCCCACCAGATAGGTACCGGTGCCGCGAAAGGTGAAGGGGCCGGGGTTGCATGCCAGAACCCTTTCGATGCGGGGCGAAAGCCGTTCCGCCACGCCATAGTTGGGCGCGAGACTCCGGTCGAAACGCAGCGCAGCTTCGGTCATGGGTGATCCCTCATAGCAGAGCAGAGTCGCGTCGAGGGCCTGAAAATCGGAACTTTTTGCAGATCTCCTGGTTTTCTTTGGCACCCCACAGCCCCCTTTCGAGGACGTCCCCATGAAATCCCTTCTTCCAAAACGGGCAGCGGCGAGCGCCCCTGCGCTGACACTCGCAATCGGCATGGCATTGACATTGCTGGCCCTCCCTGCTCACGCGGAATCGGACAAGACCCAGTTGCTGCGCGATGCCGACCACACCGTCCACGAGCTTCGCCGCGACCCGGCTTTCGCCACCGCCGAGCGCATGCTGGACCAGGCCCGCGCCGTTTATATTGTTCCCAAGCTGGTGAAGGGCGGCTTTATCTTCGGCGCCGAAGGTGGCGATGGCGTCTTGGTTCGCCGAACCGCCAATGGCTGGGGAGAGCCGCGCTTTTATGGCATGGGATCGGCGTCGTTTGGTCTCCAAGCCGGGCTGGAGCAGGCCGAACTGGTCTTTATTGTGATGAGCAACCGCGCCCTTTCCGGCATCGAGCATGGCAACTTCAAGATCGGCGCCGGCGGCGGCATCACGGTCGCCAACCTTTCTTCCGGTGTGGAGGGTGCCACAACCGACCATGGGGGCGATCTGGTGGTCTGGACCAGCGCAACCGGCGCCTATGGCGGGCTCACCTTCAACGGAACCGTCATCAAGCCGGACAAGGACATGAATGCCACTCCTACGGTCGGTCCCGAAGCCCAGAAACTGCGGTCGGACCTGGATGCGCTGACCGCCGGGAACCCTTAGATTGCGTTGACGACTGCACTGGGTCGGGCGCGCGCGGCACCGTGCGCCCGGTCTCCTGGAGCGGATCACCACTTCACGGAGCCCGTGATCCGCTCTAAGGTATCGGTTTGGTCGCAGTTCGGGACGGCAACCTGCGTTCTGGAATTGCTCAAAAGGGAGGGATTGATGAAATATCTGACGCTTGGCGCGATAGCCGCCGCGCCGTTTCTGTTCGCGGCTTCCGCCTTCGCTGCAGACCTGGGTTCGGAGATCAACAATGCTCAGACCCATGCCGGCCTTGCCGCCGCGGCCACCAGCATCAATACCGTCCATATGCACATGCACCATGCCTTGAACTGCCTGGTTGGCCCCAACGGCGACGGCTTCGACTCCAAACAGATGAACCCCTGTGCCCAGTCCGGCAACGGCGCCATTCCCGACGAGACGGACCAGATCAAGAAGGCGAGGCTGATCACCGCCAAGAACCAGCTTGAAACCGGGATTGCGGCCACGAATCTGCAAGCCGCCCAGAGCGCGGCCTCCTCGGCCCAGGCCACCATCGTCGGCGTCCGTTAGGCAAGCCGCCGGCCCAAATCCAATAAAGTTTCGGCGATGGCCCTGATAGCGCCACCGGCCTGTAAAGCCTCGTTCGAATCGCTATATTCCCGGCCAGGGCGCACAATACCGGCATGGTTCCCCGCCCGCGGGACCGCGGGCGGTTCGGGAGCAAGGTGACTGGCAACCGGGCGGCATTCCAGGCCGCTCCTGGCGTCGCCGCCGATCCGGCGACACCTGTCGGCGGACCCGCCGGCACGGATGGTTCCGGTTTCGTGCCACACCGGCCGGCAAGACCGGCAAAGTCCGAGGGCGGCAAGACATTCAAGCTGGTGAGCGGCTACCAGCCCGCCGGCGACCAGCCCCACGCCATCGCGGAACTGGTGACGGCGGTGAACGCCCTCGAGCGCGACCAGGTACTGCTGGGCGTTACCGGCTCGGGCAAGACCTTCACCATGGCTGAGGTGATCGGAAGGACGCAGCGGCCGGCGCTGATCCTCGCCCCCAACAAGACGCTGGCGGCACAGCTTTACGCCGAGTTCAAGCAGTTTTTTCCGGAAAATGCGGTCGAGTATTTCGTGAGCTATTACGACT
>JBOHKF010000172.1:0-1602 GCA_050729015.1 Rhizomicrobium sp.
CCGCAAAGGCCGAAGCCGCCCGACATCACTGTCATCCCGTCGAACACCACGTCCTTCAGCGCCGCCGCCGCATCAGGACAGATTTTGGTCATGGTCTAGGGTCTCCGCGCAGCCACAATATCGCGCGAAGGGCCCGAAAAGTTCAAAAAGGCCGGCAAAGTTTCATGCGCGCGAGGCCAACCCCTCGCGCGTATGAAGCGCGGTGATAAAGCGGCGCGCCTCGGGCCCGGGATCGAGCGCGAGCCGGCATTGACCATTGAAGACCATCACGGCCCGGTCGCCCGCCGAATGGGGCCGCCAAGGGGGAAGGCCCTCCACATGGGGATTGCCTGCCCGCGGCAAAACGCGTCCATGCCCGGCTCAGCTTGTCGGCCAGCGCGTAGCGGTCCGCGTCCGACCCGGCGATCGCCTCGTCCGCCGGGTCCTCCAGATGTCGAACACGTAGGAGACTTCTATGGACGAGCGTATGGGGCTTGGACATTGTCATTTCCCGGCCCGGGTGAGGGCACCGGTGAAAACCTTGGCGGAGACCTTGATTGACCCGAAAATCCACGCCGCCTCAGGCCTGTCATTCGCTGAAGGAATTGCGCAAGGCGATTGATGCGCTGGATTCCAAGCTGGTCGCGATGCTGGCCTTGCGCCAGGCCTATGTGGAGCGTGCGGCGGTTCTCAAGGCGAGCCGTGCCGCCGTCCATGACGAGGGACGCATCGAGGAGGTGGTGAAGAAGGTGATGGCGGAAGGAAGGCGCGCGGGTCTTTCGGCCCTCATCGCCGAGAAGGTCTGGCGGGCGCTGATTGCCGCCAGCATCGAGCATGAATACCAAGCCTTCGACGGAAAGGCCGGTCGCCGGGAGATATGATCTTTGTCGCGCCGGTGCCCGCAAGCAACATTTCCGGAGTCATGCGCCCGTCAGCCGTGAAATTAAGGTCTCATTGTGCACGCTTGAATAATACGGCATTTTGCCGTATATAAGGCAGAAAGGAGTTCGCCGTGCCCAAGTCCCAAGTCGAAGCCGGGACCGCTCGATTGGAAGCGCGCATCCCGGTCCAGGTCTATGACCGGATGCAGCGCGCCGCCCGCCTGCGCGGCATGACCTTGACCGGCTATCTCATCGCCACCGCCGGCGAAGACGCCCGGCGCGTCGTCGAGGATACCGAGATCATGCGGCTCGCGCGGGAGGACCAAATCCGCTTCGCCGAGGCGTTGATCGATCCACCCAAGCCGAATAAGCGGCTGGCCCGCGCAGCCAAGCGCCATGCCGAGTTGATCGAGCGCCGGTGAGCGCCCGCTTCGCCATCGAGCCGCTGGCGAAGGGGCACAAGCGGTCGGACTTCACCTGCGGCGCCGACCGGATCGACAGCTACTTCCGCAAGACCGTCTCGCAGGACGTGAAGCGCAAATACGCCGCTTGTTTCGTCGCCAGTGAAATCGCGACGAACCGGGTCGCCGGCTTTTACACCCTGTCGTCCAGCAACATACCCTTGAACGAGGTTCCCGAGCCACTGGCAAAGAAGTTGCCGCGCTAACCGAGCGTTCCGGCCGTGCTGATCGGTTGGCTTGGGCGGCACAGCGACTAGGCCGGACGGGGGCTTGGACAAGCC
>JBOHKF010000173.1:0-3718 GCA_050729015.1 Rhizomicrobium sp.
CGCCGATCAATCCCGCCTTCAGCACCTCGGCATAGCCGGCCCGGAGTTCGCGGGCGGGGA
Source organism: Rhizomicrobium sp. (assembly GCA_050729015.1). Lineage (GTDB taxonomy): Bacteria > Pseudomonadota > Alphaproteobacteria > Micropepsales > Micropepsaceae > Rhizomicrobium. The sequence goes on from JBOHKF010000173.1 coordinate 61, forward strand.
GGGTGGCGAGCGTCGTGATATCTGCCAGCACCAGATTGCGCGAGACCATGGCGCCGATGGCAAGACAGATCCCGGTCAGCACCACCAGGGCGGAAAGAGCGGCGCCCGCCAGCACCACGCCCAGGAAGGGCGGCGGCAACAGCAGGCGCGCAACCGCCGGAAACACGTCGTTGGGGGACGCCAGATGCATCGGGTGGTGGATCGCGAAATAGGCGATCAGGGTGAGGAAGGGAAACATCAGCATATAAAGCGGCATGGTCGCTTGCGCCCGACGGATGGCGTGCGCCGAACGGGCCGTGAAGACATAGGCGCAGGTCTCCGGCACCAGGCAGAATCCCACGCATTGAAGAAGAATGGTGGTGACGGAGAAGACATCGCCCTGAAGGCTTGGCCGAAGCGGGCTTGCCGGACCCAGGCTTGCAGGATTGGCGCTCAACTGCCAATCGACCTGAAAATGGGCGAGCGCCGCAAGGCCGGTCGCGATAATCGCGATCAACAACAGGGCATCCTTCAGCACCGAGACATAGGCAGAGGCGCGAATGCCGGAAATGGCGATATAGGCGAAGGCGAGCAGACCCGCCAGGAAAGCGAGAGACAGGCTCGAGATCGTCCATCCCAGTTGCTTGAGGAGGATGAGGAGACCCAGGAATTGCTGCATGCCAAGCGGCACCAGAAAGAAGAGTCCCGCCCAGGCCACCACCAATTCAAGCGCCCGGCTGTCGAAATGGCGGCGAAACAGATCGGGCAAGGTGATCGCGCGATAGAGCCGGCCGGCTCGCCAGATGAGCGGATTGAGGAAATACCCCACCACGAAAGCGAGCAGAATGTACCCCAGAAACCAGGTGGCCGCCGTGGTGCCCCCGGCATAAACCCCGCCGGGATAACCCAGCACGGAACCGATGCTGTAGGTCTCGCCCACGGCAAGAAAGAAAAACAGGATGGCGTTGAATTGGCCCGAGGCGATGAAGAAATCCTCGGCCTTCTGCCTGAGATGACCGCGCCTGGAGAAGCCGGCGAGAATGACGGAAAGAACCAGGATCGCGAGAAAGACTGCCGTCATCGCGCCTTGCCTTCATCGCTGGCCGGGCGAACGGAAAGCCGCTCCTCGCCATCGCCCAGAGGCTCAATCTCCTCATCCGGGCGGTCGCGGTCGTCGAGCCAGCAAATGGTCAGACAGAGCGAGGTGAGCGGAATGGCCAGGAAGAGCCACAGCAACCCCAAGGGTACGCCGAGGGGCGCCATGCCCAGGCGATCGAGCAAGGGTACGGTCGGGATCACCGAAAGAAACGGCAGCGCCAAGCCGATCCCGAAACGCTGGCGCCTCGAAAGTCTCACAGCATGCGCCAGGTCTTGCCTTCCATGCCGGCCGGCAAACTCGCCTCATAGACGCCGCGGGCGATGGCGCGGGAGAGCACATCGGCGGCGATGGCGCCAAGCCGCGTCACCGTGAAATCGGCCGACCGGCCTGTGATCTTCCGACGCGCGGTCGAGAGGCCGAACACCACGTCGCCATCGAACGGGGAATGGACGGGACGAATGGCGCGGGCCATGCCGTCCTGCGCCATGATGGTGACGCGCTTCATCTGGTCGATGTCGAGATCGACGTCGGTGGCAATAACGGCGATGGTGGTATGGGTGCGCGCGCCGATCCGCGCCGGATTGACTTTGGTTTCTCCCCAATCCTCGTCTATCACCCGGTTTGCGGAGGCACCAAGACCGCCAAATTCCTTTCCGATCTCGAATGGCCCGGCCCAGAAGTTCCGCGTTCCCGGAACGACAACCGAGCCCAGGCAGTTGACGGCCACGATCGCGCCCACGCTCATGCCATCGGCGGTGACGAAGGAGGCCGAACCGGTGCCGCCCTTGAGCGCGCCTGCTTCGGCGCCATAGCCCGCGCCCGCCGTGCCCAGCTTGAAATCGACGCCCGCACTCTCGACTGCCCGCAAGCCCAGGGCGCGATAGGGCGGATCAAGGCCCCAATTCTTGTCGCCCCGATTGGCAAGATCGTAAAGAATCGCCGCCGGGATCACCGGCGAGCGGGGAACGCCCGGCGCCGTTGCCAGGGCATAACCGCGGTCATGGCCGCCCAGCCATGCGGCAACGCCATCGGCGGCCGCCAGCCCATAGACCGACCCGCCCGACAGCACCACCGCGTCCACCGAATGAACCAGATTCCAGGAATTGAGCGCATCAGTCTCGCGCGTGCCGGGTCCGCCGCCACGCACGTCGGCGGCACAGGTGGCGCGCGCCTCGGGCAGGATCACGCTGACGCCGGTGCGCGCTTTCGGGTCGTCTGCCTGGCCCACGCCAAGTCCCGCCACATCGGTGATGAGATTGCGCGGCCCCGGCCCGCCTCGCCTTTGCGCGAGGGCGCGACCTTGGGACCCCAGCAAGGCTGCGCCGGATGCGAGAGAGGCAAGCACAGTGCGGCGATTCATGGCTCGAGGCCTCAGGCTGGGGTTTTACGAACCACAAATTCAGCCCTCCCGCAACGCGTCGATCTTGGCGGAGGAGACCGGCAATGGTTCGGTCGGGAACGGGACTGCCCGCGACCCTGCCAAGCCTACAACCGAGCCCGCGAGAATTCGATGTTGCAATGCATTGCAGCGGCGCAGTTGTTGCAGGCCGCGTGGCGGGTGTAGCGTTCCCCTTCTGAAACACGGGAGGGAATCATGCCGAATATCGCAATGAAAGCTTTGCTTGTTGCATCAATTGTGGTCCCTGTGGCCGCGGCCCAGGCGCAAGACGCGAACAAGCCAACGACCGCCACGGTCATCACCAAGGATGACATCGCCAAGATCAGCCAGAGCGAACAGTCGCTCCGCACCAAGGACGAGAATGCCATGGTGGTGAATCTGGGCTATGAGAATTTCGCGCTGGGGATCATCCATCGCGGCTCGACGCGCAATCCGCCGCCGCGACGTCAAGGCGCCCGCAACATGGCTGGCGTGACGCCGTGCGGGCGGCAGATGGCGAGCCTTCCGCCGGGCGGAACGCCGGGCGGCCTCACCCATGATTTCCAGACCGAGGGCTATTACATCGTGTCCGGCGGCGGCACGATGATGATTGACGGCTATATCGTCAACGGGCGGCACAGCGCCATGCCCGCGCCCGGCGGTCCCAATGGGCCGACCTGCGGGGGGATGGCCTATGGCACAAGGAAGGTGGACGTGACGGTAGGCGACGTGATCGTCGTGCCCCCGGGCGTGGTGCACGGCTGGGCCGACATCCCCGATCACGTGGATTATCTGAGCTTCCGTCCCTCGCAGCATGTGATGCAGGCCGGCTGGGTCAATCCCACGATCGCCAAGAAGTGACGCCAACCTGGCTCAAATTCGCGGGATGCAGACCCCGGGGCCCGAAGGCCACGTGCCGTGAACGGTGGCGCAAGATGGCTCACGCCGTCATTCCCCTCGGCGGCGGATGAACTTCCATAGCTGCTTGGTGCCGCCTGTCAGACTCGAACTGACGACCCCCGCATTACGAATGCGATGCTCTACCGGCTGAGCTAAGGCGGCCCGAAGCGCGGCTGGCGCGCTCCTCTCGGGGGGCGGAAACTACGCATCCGCGCGCAAAACTGCAACAGGCGCCCGCCCGGCGGCCCTTCGGCCGGCAGCATTGCGGCCTCGATCCGGTTACCGGCTGGGCTCTTTAGGCT
>JBOHKF010000174.1:0-1625 GCA_050729015.1 Rhizomicrobium sp.
GCCGTACCCCGAACAGGAACAAGAGGCGCCAGGCCAGCCACTGCACGCCCGCCACGATGGGCGCCAGAACCGCGACCACGCGGCCGAGCGCCGGGGCGACAGAGAGTGCAAAGCGATCGGTTCGCGCGATGGCCAAGGTCTTGGGCAGGACTTCGGCGAACATCAGGATAACCAGCGTCATTACCGCGGTCGTCACGGCCACCGCCCGTGGCCCCAGCCGGGCCAGGAGCAGTTGGGTGGCGAGCGAGGACGCCAGAATGTTGATGAACGTGTTGCCCAGGAGAACCGCGCCGATCATGCGCTCGCGGTTGGCGATCAGAAGATTGACATCGCGCGCGGCCGTGCTGCCTTCCTTCTGCATTTGATGCATCCGGCCGCGGCTGACCGCGGTCAGCGCGGTCTCGGAGCCCGAGAAAAACGCGGAAATAACGAGCAGCAGCACGATGGCGCCGAGCGCGGGAAACAGCATGGCATCCGGTCCTGAGTGACGAATGGAGATTGCCAGTTTCTAGGCGCTGAGAACATCTTTGACGGCGTCAAGCGGCACGTCCCTGGCGATGAAGGCCTTGCCCAGGCCGCGGGCGAGGACAAAAACGAGCGCCCCATCCTTGGCCTTCTTGTCATGCCGCATGGCTGCGAGCAGTGCCTGGACTTCCAGCCGCCGGCCGGGAATATCGGAAATGGCGGAGGGCAGGCCGGCGCTTTTGAGGTGGCGCGCCAGACGCTCGGCATCGGCTGGCGGGCAAAGACTTAAGTGACCGGAAAGTCTGAAGGCCAAGACCATGCCGATGGCAACGGCTTCGCCGTGCAGGAGGCGGGAGGAAAATCCGGTGGCAGCTTCCAGGGCATGGCCGAAGGTATGCCCCAGGTTGAGGAGGGCGCGTTCGCCCGTTTCGCGCTCATCGCGTGCCACGATGGCGGCTTTCATGGCCACGCAATGGGCTACCGCGTGGGTGAGCGCAGGTTCACCCCCCCCCAGCGCCTCGGCGCCGTGCGCTTCCAGCCAGGCGAAGAATCGGGAGTCGCCCAGGGCCCCATATTTGATCACTTCGGCATAGCCGGCCGCCAATTCGCGCCGGGGCAGGGTGGATAGCAATCCGGTATCGGCCACCACGATGGAAGGTTGGTGAAAAAGCCCCAGCAAATTCTTGCCTTGCGCCGTGTTGATGGCAGTCTTTCCGCCTACGGAAGAATCCACTTGCGCCAAGAGAGTGGTGGGTATCTGCGCAATTGCTACGCCGCGCTTGAGGATGCCGGCGGCGAAGCCGGCGAGATCGCCGATCACGCCGCCGCCGAGGGCCAGGATCAATCCGCCGCGATCCACCCCGAGGTTCAGGAGCTGGCCGCACAGGCTTTCGAGGCCGGCGAAGCTTTTGCTCGCCTCTCCCGGAGCCATCACGATGGGTCTGGCATCGATGCCGGCGCGCCCGCACGAGTCCAGGAGATCGGCCAGATGCATCTCGCCCACTGTGGCATCGGTGACGACGGGAACTTGTCCGCGAGCGTAGGGCTCCAACAATTTGCCCGCCTGTTCCAGCAAGCCATGACCGACATGGACGCTGTATTCGCGAAGCCCCAACCCGATCTTGATGATTTCGGTCATTTTTCCTCGTAGAGCCCCCGCT